>JACDAS010000023.1 GCA_013695295.1 Actinomycetota bacterium
GCGCTCGGCGGTGTTCCGCTACAACCAGTCCGACTCCTACGTCAGTACGGTGCTCGCCTACGCCGGGGCCTACCGTGCGGGCGTCGAGCCGACCGGCGCGGCACCGACGCCGGGCGAGGACACCCCCGTCGTGCCGATCGTTCCGGTCGCCCCGACGACCCCGTCAACCCCGTCTATCCCCGGGACGCCTACGACGAGCGCTGGCCCCACGTCGGGTTCGCCCCCCTCGACCAGCTCGCCGACCGCACCGACGACGACCGAGCCGACGACGACCGAGCCGACGACGACGGAGCCGACTACGACCGAGCCGACGACGACCGAGCCGGCGTCGCCTGCACCCGCCTCGGGCGCCTAAGACGCTCTAACGAAACGAAGCGCGGGCGCCGAGACGCCCCTTCCTTCCGTCAGAGCTTCCAAGCCTCTGCCTGGGCGATAGCCTCGGCGAGCCACGCGGGGAAGCGAGCGGGCCTGAACGTCTTGCGTTCGACGACGGCATGCCGCGTCCAGCCGGTCGCGATCGCCGTCCCGGCGCGCTCGATCGCGTAGTCGTAGCGGAACCGGGCCCCCCGGATCTCGCTGCAGCGCGCGTGGATCCGGAGCCGCTCGTCGAACCTTGCCGGCGCGACGTAGCGGACGTGCGTCTCGATCGTCAGCGCCTCCAGGCCGTCGGCCTGGAGACCCCGGTACCCCTCGCGAAAGCGCGCGAGGTAGTCGATTCGCGCCACCTCGTACCAGACCAGGTAGACCGCGTTGTGGGCTACACCCTGGGCGTCGGTCTCCGCGAATCGGACCGAGACCTCCGTCGAGAAGCGGAAGCCATCCACTGCACGCCCAACTCTACGGAGTGCACAATGAGCGGGTGCGCAGCCGCCTCGTGATCCTCGCGCTCGCCGGCCTCTGCGCCGGTTCACTCGTCGACCGGAGCGCCGCAGCGGGCCAGGCGGGGCTCGACCTCGGGCGGCGCTGCAAGGAGGGCAGCACCTACCGGTTGACCTCGCCGACCCGCGCCTACTACGGGGTAGTGAAGCGGAGCGCGACCGCGTACAGCACGCCCGGATACCGCCTCCTCGCCCGCTTCGGTCGCCTGAACGTCAACCGTGTGCCGACGGTCTTCGGCGTCCTCGGCGCCGTCGTCCGTCGGGACTGTCTGCCGGCCTGGTTCCGCGTCCAGTTGCCTCTGCGGCCGAACGGGGTCACCGGATTTGTGCGCGCGGAAGACGTCACGCTCGAGAGCGTGGAGACGCGCATCGTCGTCGATCTCTCCGACCGGCAGGTCACCGTCTACAGCGGTGGCCGGGAGGTGCTGCGTACACGCGCGACCATCGGGTCGCCGCAAACTCCGACCCCGACTGGCCGGTACTACGTGAACCAGCGTCTGCGGACAATCGACGCGAGCGGGCCGTTCGGCCCCGGGGGAATCGGCATCTCGGCCTTCTCGCCGATTCTCACCAGCTGGGCCCAAGGAGGCCCGGTGGCCATCCACGGCACCAATGAGCCGTGGCTGATCGGCCAGGCGTCATCGAATGGTTGCATCCGGGTCGAGAACTCCGTGCTCAGGCGCATGTGGAGCAGGGCGCGCGAGGGCACGCCCGTGATCATCCGCAGTTGAGACGGGCCCTCGCCCTCGGCGCCCTGGCCGCGCTCGGGTGTGGCGCGGCGTACGCTGCTGCGCTGCTCGCCCGCCCAGACCCGAGCGTCCAGGCAGCTGCGGACGGCTGCGGGAGAGAGCTCCAGCCGATCTTCAAGAAGGAGGCGCCGACCTGGGCCTATGTCGGCGACGCGGGGACGGAGGCCTCCGGACCACCGCCCGGCCCGCGGTGGGTCCGCGGCCTTGCTCGCTCGGCGCGGAGGGACTTCGGCGCCCATCCGGCCGCAGTCGACGATCCGATCACGCACGACTCGTACGACTTCATCACGAACGTGCGGCCCGCTCCCGCGTTTCAATTCCTCCTCGGCGGCAACCCCGGGACCGGGACGGGCAACTTCGAGGGCGACGGTGAGGCGGCCGGCGTGCTGCACACCGAGTGGGAGCAGCGCGCATTCGGCTCCTTCGCCTGGCCCGACGAGGGCGACCGGGTGACGATGCTCGGCTCGTGGGTCTGGGACTGCGGGCACTGGCTTCCCGGCGGGGAGCGCACCGAGCTGCATCCGCTGCGCGCAGTCTGGGTCGAGCGCAAGCCTGGCACTGAGGGCAGCGGTGCCTCGCCGCGCAGTCCCCTCGGCGAGGCCGAGGCGGATCTCCTGGTCTCGACGATCGGAACCTTCGCGGGCGTCTCGGCTGACTGCGCGCACCGGACGAAGGGCGGCCGGGCCGCCTTCCGCGCCTGCGTCGCTGCGGAGTCGGACTGGCAGGACGTCTCGGGCACGTACAGCTTCAGCCTGGCCGCGCCACCGAGGCCGTCGCCCACTGCGAGGCTGGTCTACCGGGTCGTTGACGCCGGGAGCACCGGGGGCGCCCCGACGCCGAGGATCACCCTCGGCCGGACGGGGCTGAAGCTCACGCTTCGAGTAGCATCGACTCCCCGCGCGAGGCTCGTCGTGGCGAAACGGATCTTCCTCGGCTGGCGGCCGGTCGCCGCCGAGGCTCTCCCGGAGCACCTGCGAGTCACCTTCAGAAGCCTGCTCGTCCGCCGGGCGATGGACCCGGGTTGCCCCACTGCCAGCCGGTGCGCGAGCGGGCAGTCGACGCGCCTCGACCAGATCTCGGCTGGGCCGGGCGAGTGGGCGGTGTACTGGAACGTGGACGGGATCTGGGGTACGTGGAAGCCGAGCCTCTTCCTTGCCCGAGACGGGCAGGTCGTCCCCGGCGGGCAGACCGTCGACTTCTACGTGCCGCGCACCCGCGGCTGGCGCCTGTTCACGTTCGCGCGCGAGTGCGACTTCGGCAATCTCAGCGCCGGCAACCCCGCGGCGCCGCCGCTTCCCTGCAGGCCGAGCAGGGAGTTCGGCAGCGCGCTCGGCGACGACGCCCCGGGCTCGGTGATCGATCGCCACGAGAGTCCCCGGGCGAGCCTCGGCTCGCACACGTCGAACGCTTCGCTGCTCGGCTCCTCGTGCCCGCCTGCGAACAGGACCGGCTGCTACGCGCTCAGCTACGTTGTCCGACGAATCGACGACGCTGCTGCGCGGGCGCGTACAACGCGCTGATCCGGGGTAGGGGCGGAGCGAACGCGACCGAAAGGGACGGGATGGCACAGCAATCGAAGGATCTGCTCAGCAAGCTCACCGACCGTGGTGAAGGCGTGATCGGGAAGATCAGCGAGCTGCCGGGCGCCCAGGGCTTGATGGACGCCGTCGGAAACCTGCCCGAGCGGCTCGACGACCTGACGAAGCGCGTCCGGGGTCTGGATGCGCTCGAGAAGCGGATCGAGGAGCTCGAGCGCCGCGTGAGCGAGCTCGGCTCCGGCTCGGCGCCGAAGGCGAAACCGCGGCCGGCCTCGTCGAGCGCCGGCTCGGGGCGCGCCCGCACCACGCCAAGGGGCGCAGGCAGCGAGAAGAGCGAGGGCGCGAAGCGCGCCGGCACGGCCGTGAAGCGTTCGGGAGGCACCGGGAAGAAGAAGCCCGCGAGCTAGCCTCTAGGCGGGGGCCGGGACGCGCACGCGAAGCGCGCCGGGAACGACCGAGAGCCGCACGGGGGTGGTTCCCGGCTGCTCGCCGTCGAGCTCGAGCGGCAGCGCCTCGTCGGCCTCGATCGTCACGGAGGACCCCCGAATGAGCTCGGCCTTCGGATGGGGCAGGTGCCTGCCGCGGTAGGTCTTCGGGAGCGTCAGGATCAGGTCGCGCTTCGTCAGGTCGCCGATCGTCAGGACGTCTAGCAGCCCGTCAGAAGGGTCGGCGTCAGGGCACATCATCATCCCGCCGCCGAAGTAGCGGCCGTTGGCGACCACGACGTCGTGCATCGCGCCGCGGCGCTCCTGCCCGTCGACGCTCACGCGGACTTCGCTGGCGCGCCAGCGGGCGAAGACGGAGAGGGTCGCATACAGGTAGGAGACCTTTCCTCCGAGAGCCTTCGTGGTCTCGTTCGTCCGGCGCGCTACCTCGCCGCTCATCCCGACGCTCGCGATGTTGGCGAAGAACGCGTCTGCCTGCCCGCCCCGGGTGGCCAGATAGGCGGCCCGGCCGAGGTCGATCTGCCTGGCAGCCCCGCCCGCGGCGACCCGCACGGCCGCGTCGAAGCCGGCCGGAATGCCGAGCGTGCGAACGAAGTCGATGCCCGTGCCGCGCGGGATGATTGCGAGCTCACAGCCGCTCGGCCCCGGTGCGGAGGCGAGCCCGTTCACCACCTCGTGCACCGTCCCGTCGCCGCCGACCGCGACGACGAGCGACGCGCCCGCGACGGCCGCCTCCCGGGCCAGCCCGACAAGGTGGCCGGGCGCCTCCGAGACGTGCGCGTCGCCCTGCAGCCCGAGGGCCGCGGCCCGTCGCGCGAACTCGGGCCAGCGGCGACCCGTGGCGCCGCCTGCCGAGGCGGGGTTGACGAGGAAGACGGTGGTGCTAATGAGCGTCGGTCGCGACCGAGAGCGCGATCTGCGTCATTCGGTCGACGGCCGCGCGCAGGTCCTCGTCCGAGATGCGGGTGAAGGTTCCCTCGACCACGATGTCGCTGACGGTCAGCAGGCAGCCGGCCTGGACCCCGCGGAGGGCCCCGACCGTGAAGAGCGCCGCAGCCTCCATCTCGACCGCGAGCACGCCGCGCTTCGACCAGCGCTCGTACTGACCCTCGTCGGGGTTGTAGAACAGGTCGCTCGAGACGATCGGGCCGACGTGCAGCGCCTGCCCCCGCTCCTTGGCGACGTGGACGGCGCCGTGGATCAACTCCCAGCTGGCGGTGGGGCAATGAGGCTCGTTCGCCACGAGGTGCATGGCCGTCGCATCCGCCGGCACCGCGGAGAGCGCGACGATGAGATCGCCGAGGGCATGGTGAGGCTGCAGCCCGCCACACGTGCCCACGCGGATCAACTTCTTGCAGCCGAGCTGGATCAGCTCCTCGAAGACGATGGTCGCGCCGGGACATCCCATCCCGGTGCCCTGGACCGAGACGGGACGTCCGTTCCACTCGCCGGTGTAGCCCAGGAGGCCGCGCTCGCCGTTTCGCTGGGAGACGTTCTCGAGGTAGGTCTCGGCGATGTACTGCGCTCTCAGCGGGTCGCCCGGGAGGAGGACCGCTTCGGCGTAGTCACCGGGCTCGGCGCGGATGTGAATCGGCATAGGCGGGACCCTAGCCCTTCGCGACGGGCTCGTGCACGATGGCTCGGTGGAGCTCGTGGAGCCCCGGCTGGAGCAGATTCTCGAGTTTTGCGCTCGCGACCCGGTCGAGCGGGTGTTCCTCGAGGACGTCGCTCGTCGCGGCCTAGGGCGCTTCTCCGCCACCGAGCGCGACGGGCGCCTGACGGCGCTCTGCCAGGCGGGTGCGAACGTCGTGCCGGCGGGCGAGGGCTGCGGCGTTTTCGCATCAGCCGTCACTAGAGGCCGCGCCCGGATGCTGATCGGAGAGGAGCGCGCCGTCTCCGAGCTCTGGAACGCGCTGGCGGACTCCTGGCCACGCGTCCGAGAGGACCGGCCTGGTCAGCCCGTCTACGTCCTCGACGAGCCGCCCGAGCCTGGCGAGACCGAGCTGCGGGCGGCGACCCCCGCCGACCTCGACCGGCTCATCCCGGCGTGCGCTGCGGCGCACCGCGAGGAGCTCGGCAGTGACCCGCTCCGCCGCGACCCCGGCGGCTTCCGCTGGCGCACGCGGGCGCAGATCGAGGAGGGGCGCTCGTGGTTGTGGCAGTCCGACGGGGCCATCCTCTTCAAGGCCGAGGCCTCGGCGTGGACTCCCGCCGCGGTGCAGCTGCAACAGGTGTGGGTCGACCCAGAGGTGCGAAACCAGGGCTTCGCCCAGCGCGGGATGCGGGACCTCTGCCGGCTGCTGCTCGCACGCGTACCTTGTGTCTGCCTCTTCGTGCGGGCAGAGAACGAACCGGCACTGCGCGTCTACGAGGCGATCGGAATGCGCCGCACGATCAGCTACCGCTCGATCATCCTCTGACGAGCAATAGCGGCTGCGGGCGTCGCTCCAGCCGCTGCTGTCGCACACGAGGACCCCCGGCTCCTGAGGATTGCGTGCCACGAGGTGTTAGGGTCGTTGCGATTGGTCGAACGAGGGGTCACAGGAGAGGTGATTGCATGCGCTCGAAGAGACTCATCGGCGCTTGGGTAGCGGCTACCTTCGCGGTACTCGGCATTGTCGGTGCCGCCACAGCAGCTTCGCCGAACGAGACGACGGTGGTCTACGACGACTTCCAAGCGGCGGGGGGCTACACACTGTCGAACTACGCCGCAAAGTGGTCGAACCTGTATGGGCTCGGCGACATGGGCACCACGTGCCCCGACGGCTTCACCCCGGCCAAGGGAGACACGCGGAGCTTCGCTGGCGGGACGTTCTACATCGACGACGCGCCATTCACGTGCTCGCTGGACTTCAGCGTCTTCGACCACCTGAAGTACATCGCGTTCAGCAATCAGACGTTCGCGGTTCCTCAGAAGGGCTCGCTGACGTTCGCGTCCGACATCGCCGCGCAGACTCCCGGCACACAGATCGGCCGCGTCGTCCACGGCACCTACGGCCCGCCCGGCTCCTACCCGAACGGCCCGCCCTACGCCTCGACCGTCTTCGAGGGGCAGCAGGCGGGTGCGGTGATGAACATGATCAACTTCGAAACGGGCCAGCTCTTCGACTGGTTCATCTCGGGAAACAGAGCGTTCACGCTGATCGAGCGGCTGCCGTCTTCGGTGACCGGCAACACGACCGATCCCTCCTCGCCCAGCTGGGTCGGGCCGGATCAGATGTACACGCAGATCATCGACGAGTTCGCGATCACCCCCGGTGTGACGCACCACGTCGCGATCACCTACACCCGCGGTACCGGCAACGGCAACTCGACCGTCGAGTACTTCCTCGACGGGAGCCGGGTCTCGAAGGTCAAGAACGTGGGCGTGCCGCTCGACCGGCAGCCCGGCCAGAAGTACACGGGGATCTATCCGTCGTTTGGCCCGGGTGAGGATCTCAGGAGCGAGCTGAACTCGTTCACGATCGGGCACGGCACCTTCTCCCTGCTCGACGCGTTCCCGTTCCAGTGGGGCTGGACGCCGCCGTGGCTCGGACCTCCGACGTGTGACCCGCTGTGGCCCGACATCTGCGCACTGAGTGTTTCAATCCCGATCTCCGAGCGCCTGTTCGGGCAGGGAGCTCGTGCGCACTTCGACAACTTCACCGTGACCACCGAGAGCCACTGAGGGCGGGACCACATGGGTACCCCAGGGGAGGGCTCCGGTCGGGCCCTTCCCTGGGGATGAGAGAGTCCGCACTGCGAGCCCTGTCGCTGCTCGACCGGGAGGCGGCACAATGTCGACGTGGATCCGCGCGAATTGCGCACGCACGTGGAGGCCTTCGTCCGCCGGCACGCGCTGATCGAGCCGGGCGGCGAGCTCACGGTCCTCGTCTCGGGCGGAGCGGACTCCACCTGTCTCTGGCATGCGCTCGGTTGGCTCGGCTACCGCGTCTCGGCGCTGCACGTCGACCACGGCCTCCGCGGCAGCGAGTCTGACGAGGACGCGCGCCACTGCCGCGACTTCCTGGGAGCCGAGATCGTCGACGGGCGCGGCGGGCAGAGCGAGGACGAGCTCCGCCGACTCCGTTACTCCTTCGCGACCGACCGCCTCCGGGCGACAGGGCACACCGCCTCAGACGCGGTCGAGACGATCCTCTACCGGCTCGTCTCGAGCGGCAACACCCGCGGCATCCCGGTGCGGCGCGAGGACGCGGTGGTGCGGCCCTTGCTCGGCATCTGGCGGGAGGAGACGGAGGCCTACTGCCGCGCGGAGGGCGTCCCGGTCCGGCGCGACAGCTCGAATCGCGGTACGAAGCGCGGGCTGATCCGCGACGAGATCCTGCCGCTGCTGCGCCGCCTGCACCCGGGCGCCGAGGCCAACCTGCTCGCGCTCGCGGCTGAGCGGCCGCGCCTGCCGCGCACGCTGGAGCGGACGCTGCTCGAGCTGCTCTCGAGCGACGCGGGGACGAAGCAGGCAGACCTCGGCGGCGGGTTGCGCGCGGTCCGCGAATACGACCGGCTCTCGCTGGAGCGCGGCCCAGTGCGCTGGGGGCCGTGGACGATCGAGTCGGCGCTGCCCGGGCTCGAGGTGCGGACCTGGCTCCCAGGCGACCGCCTCGCCGGCCGGCGGAAGAAGGTGCAGGACGTCTTCGTCGACGCGAAGGTCCCTCGCGATGCCCGCTCGGGCTGGCCGCTCGTCGTCCGCGCGGGCGAGGTTGTCGCCGTGCCCGGAATCGTGGAGACTGCCGGGGTGAGCGCGAGCCGGAGCGACGACGATCCAGACTGAGCTCGAGCGCGGGGTTGGCGAGGTGCTGATCGAGGAGACGGCCCTGCGCGCGCGGATCGCCGAGCTGGGCCAGGAGATCTCGGCCGAGTACGCCGGCCGTGAGCTGCTGCTGGTCGGTGTGCTCAAAGGCGCGGTCTTCTTCATGGCCGATCTGATGCGCCACCTCACCGTGCCGTGCGAGGTCGACTTCATGGCGATCTCGAGTTACGGGGCGGCGACGGACTCGTCCGGCGTGGTCAGGATCCTCAAGGATCTCGACATCAACATCGAGGATCGGCACGTGCTGATCGTCGAGGACATCATCGACTCTGGTCTCACGCTCTCGTACCTCGTCCGCAACCTCGAGTCCCGGAGTCCGGCAACGCTCGAGATCTGCGCGCTCCTGACGAAGCCCGAGCGCCGTGAGCAGGATGTCGACGTCCGCTGGATCGGCTTCGAGATCCCGAACCGGTTCGTGATCGGGTACGGGCTCGACTTCGCCGAGCGCTACCGCAACCTGCCTTACGTCGGCGTGCTCAGCGACGAGCTGGTGGCCGAGGCCACGTAAGCCACAGGCGTGCTCAGACCCCGCGATGCAGGGGGTTTGGGGGAATCGAGGCTGCTACCCTGAACTCGGTGTCCGCGTGAACCGCTTCTTCCGCAGCGCCCTCTTTCCGCTGATCGTGATCGTGCTGCTCGTGTACCTCGCGAGCCAGACGCTGATCCGCGGCTCGGACAAGTCGGAGCGCCGGACGTACTCCGAGCTGATCACGCTCGTGAAGACCAAGCCGCCGAGCTACTTCCAGGAGGTGCTGTTCAGCCCGCGGAAGCGCCAGGTGACGGCAACTCTGCGGGACAAGTCCAAGATCTCGGTGAACTACCCGTCGGACCAGTCGCAGCTCGCGTTCGAGCGCGTGCTCCAGCAGCGGGGCGTTCGCTACGACTCCAAGGGGACGGGTGGGTTCTCCTGGGTCTCGCTCCTCGGGTCGTTCCTGCCCTTCCTGCTCCTGATCGGCTTCTGGATCTTCCTGATGAACCAGATGCAGGGCGGCGGCTCGAAGGTGATGAGCTTCGGCAAGAGCCGCGCCAAGCGGATGGCGCCTGACTCGCCGAAGATCGGCTTCAAGGACGTGGCCGGTGTCGACGAGGCGGTGGAGGAGCTCCAGGAGATCAAGGAGTTCCTCGAGAACCCGAAGAAGTTCCAGGCGCTCGGCGCCCGCATCCCCAAGG
>JACDAS010000036.1 GCA_013695295.1 Actinomycetota bacterium
GGGGGCGCCTGATGTTCAGGATCGAGCTGCTGCCCGCGGAGCAGGGGGATGCCCTCTGGATCGAGTACGGCAGCGCGTCCAGTCCGCACCGGATCCTGATCGACGCGGGCGTCCGCAAGACCTCTGACGTCGTCCGCGCGCGCGTCGAGGAGCTCCCGAAGCCGAAGCGGCAATTCGACCTCTTCGTCGTCACGCACGTGGACTCGGATCACGTCGGCGGGGTGCCCAGGCTCCTGGCGGACTCGACGCTCGGCCTGCGCTTCGACGAGGTGTGGTTCAACGCCTGGCGGCACCTGGCGGACACGCTCGGCCCGGTCGAGGGCGAGATCGTGAGCGCGCAGCTGGACCGCAGCGGCTGGGCGTGGAACGCCGTCTTCGAGGGCAAGGCGGTCGTCGTTCCCGACAGCGGCAAGCTTCCGCGGCACGTGCTGCCGGGCGGGATGACGCTCACCGTGCTGTCGCCGACGCGGGACCGGCTCGAGAAGCTCCGACCGGTCTGGGACACGGCGGTCCGCGAGGCGGGTCTCGAGCCGGGCGTGCAGGACGAGGCGCTCGAGGAAGCCGCGCGTCGCAAGGGGATCCCCGACCTCCTGGGCGACCGGCTGGACGTCCCGCAGCTCGCGGGGAGGAAGTTCGAGCCGGACAAGGCGCCCGCGAACGGCAGCACGATCGTCCTCCTCGCCGAGTTCGAAGGGACGAGCTGTCTGCTCACGGGGGACGCGCACCCGGACGTGCTCCAGGCGGGTCTGAAGCGGCTCTGCGGCGAGCGCCGCATCGAGCGGCTCGCCGTGAGCGCGCTCAAGGTGCCGCACCACGGCAGCATGTTCAACGTCAGCAACGATGTCCTCGACCTGGTCGAGACGGATCGCTACCTGTTCTCGACGAACGGCACCCAGACGCATCATCCGCACCCGGAGGGCGTAGCTCGGACGATCGCGCGCGGCGGCGCGCCGACTCTCTTCTTCAACTACCGCGTCGAGACGACGGAGCCGTGGGACGACCGGCGGCTGAAGACCCGGCACCGCTACAAGACCGTCTACCCCGAGGGCGGCGCACCGGGGCTCGTCGTGGAGCTATGAGTCTCCCAGGGGAGCACCGGACGGCGTGATCACGGAGTACGACGAGCTCCGGATCCGGTTCGAGCGGCGTGACGGCTCCTACCAGGTATTCGCGACCGGGGTCGGCGGCGAGGTCAGCGAGGAGTTCACGCTGCCCTTCTCCGACATCGAGCTCGAGAACATCGTGCTCCGCCTGGGGGCGAGCAGGCGCGGCATCCGTCGCGTCAACTCGCCCGAGATGAAGCTGGCGGAGGAGTTCGGCCGGAAGCTCTTCGATGCACTCTTCCGCGACCGGACTCGCGATCTCTACCGCAGCTGCTCGACGCGAGCGAAGGCGAGCGAGAAGGGGCTTCGGCTCACTCTCTGTCTCTCCGACACGCCCGAGCTCATGCACCTGCCGTGGGAGTACCTGTACGACGACCCGGACTTCCTCTCGACGAGAGAGGAGACGCCGGTCGTTCGCCACCTCAACCTTCCGTCCGCGGCGCGGCCGTTACGGATCGACCTTCCGCTGCGAATCCTCGCGATGGTGAGCGCGCCCCGCGACGCCGTGGGGCTCGACGTGGCCCAGGAGCGCCGGAATCTCGAGCTGGCGGTGGAGGAGCTGACGCGTGTCGACGCCGTGGAGATCACCTGGCTGGAGCAGGCAACGCTGCTCGCCCTCCTGGACAAGCTTCAGGTGGGTGCGTACCACGTCTTCCACTACATCGGCCACGGCGGATACGACCAGCAGGCCGACGACGGCGTGCTGCTCCTGGAGGACGAGAACGGACTCGGCCATCGGGTGACTGGAGGCCGCCTGGCGACCATCCTCGGCAACCACAGCTCGCTCCGGCTTGCCGTGCTCAACGCCTGCGAGGGAGCGCGCACGTCGCGGACGGATCCGTTCGCAGGGGTGGCGGCGAGCCTCGTCCAGCGGGAGGTGCCCGCGGTGATCGCGATGCAGTTCGAGATCACCGATCGGGCGGCGATCCTCTTCGCCGGCCAGTTCTACAAGGCGCTCGCGCGCGGCTACGCCGTCGACGCGGCGCTGGCGTGGGCGCGCCTGGCGATCTTCGCCGACCAGAACGACATCGAGTGGGGTACGCCGGTGCTGATCATGCGGGCGGCGAACGGGCGCATCTTCGACGTCCCGAAGCCGCTGGAGGGGAAGGGCGTGGGACTCGAGCCGCCCGCGCCTCCGCCGCCGCCGCCGCCGCCCGACCCGGCCCCGGTGCCCGACCCGGCCCCGTATCCGCCGCCCCCGGAGAGCACGCGGAGCGCCTGGTCGCGCAACCGGCGGGTGCTGGTCGGAGCGGGGGCAGTCGCCGCGGCCGCCCTGGCCGGCATCCTCGCGGCTCTCCTCTGGCCGCGTGGCGAGAGCCCACCCCCGGCGATCCCCGGGCTCGACTGGAGCTCCGCCAGGGTGACGAGCTCGAGGCTCCCCGGCCGGCGGAAGCTCTTCGACGTCGTCCGGCTTCGACAGAGCCTCGTGACGGTCGGCTTCGATCGCCGCTACGACCGGACGCGCAGGGTGTTCACGTGGCAGCCGCTCGTCCTGTCGCGGGACGAGCAGGGTCGCTGGCGCCGAGAGGAGATCGCTCTCGGGCCCACCGGTGGCCAGCAGTGGCTGAACGGGCTTGCCGTCACCACCGACGCCCTGATCGCAGTCGGCTGGTCCAGCCCGCCCGGCACCGTCGGCGGACGCGACGCGGCCGTCTGGCGCAGCACCTCCGGAGGAAGCTGGACACGCGTCTGCATGGACGAGGCGGTGTGCGGAGACGAGCATCCCGGCGGTGGCCGGGCCGCCCAGGGCATGTGGGCCGTCGCCGCGCGGAAGCAGGACCGGAGCTTCGTCGCCGTCGGGTACGACGTTCGCGGTGGCCGCTTCGACGCCGCCGTCTGGCGCTCGCCGGACGGCGAGGAGTGGCGGCGCGTCGACTCGGACACGTTCGGAGGAGACAGAAACCAGCAGATGAGGGCCGTGATCGAGACGGACGACGGCCTGGTCGCCGTCGGAGGCGACGGGGACGACGGCGCCGTCTGGACGTCCGCGGACGGCGGCGAGACGTGGCTGAAGGCCTCGGCGCCCCCGACCTGTCGCGAGTGCGACAGCATGATCCTCTACGACGTTGCCGAGCTGAAAGGCGACCTGATCGCCGTCGGCGCTTCGACGAAGGGCGCGCGTGACCGGGCGGCTCTCTGGCGTCACCACGACGGCGCCTGGAGCGAGATCCAGACCGATGCCCACGCGGACGTCGGCCAGCGGCTGCTCGGCGTCGCGGCGGGCAAGGCCGGAGTGGTCGTCGTCGGCTACGAGCTCGAGGGTGGGAAGCAGCTGGCGCTCGTCTGGCGCTCCGCCGACGGGATCCAGTGGCAGCGAGAGGAGCCCGCGACTCCAGGCGCCGAGGTCAATGCCGTCGCCGTCGATCCGCAGGGCACGGCCGTCGCTACGGGGGATATTCTGGCCGCCAGGCCTGCTGACAACCCCTTCGACAGAGCCGACGCGGACGGCGCCGTCTGGATCGGAGTGCCTAAGGGCGGAGGCGGTTAGCGCGCGCGGGCCCGCGATGGGAACGGGCGCAGCAGCCCAGTAGGCTTCACACGCGGGAGGCACTGGTAAATCCCAGCCAGGCCGAGATTGGAAAAGCATTCCAGAGCCTTATTCACGGCTGAAGCCCTCGCGGAATCGTAAAACACGGTAGGGCCCGCGATGGAGCATCCAGGGCTGACGGAATCGTCGGTGATTTACCCGATCGAGGGATTTAGATTCGCTCGATCTTCGTCTACCCTACGAGGGCGAGAGTCTCCGCCGGGCGGTCCGGTGCGGCTCGATTGCCGAAGCCCTCTGGGAGAGGGGAGAGGCAGCTCGCGATGGTCCGCCGGGCGGTCCGGTGGCTCAAGGAGCCCTCTTGGGAGAGGGAGAAAGATCGGGTATTCACAATGCGGAATCACAACGTCAGAAAGGCGCGTGCGCTCACGCGCAAGCGCTTCGCTCGAATCAGCCTA
>JACDAS010000069.1 GCA_013695295.1 Actinomycetota bacterium
CGCTGCTCGAGCTCGGCGCGCGTCAAGGCCTCGAGGTCGCCGTTCCCGGAGCCGCGCCGGGGCGAGGCTGGCCGGCCGCGCTTGCCACGACCCATCGCCTCGATGCTCGCCCGCAGCGCCGCCATCAGGTCTGTTGGTTCCTCCTCCTCGACCGGCGCGGCGGCGTGGACCTTCTTCCCCTTCCGCTTGGCTTCGATCACCGCGCAGAGGGCCTCGCGATAGGTGTCCTTGTAGCGCTTTGGCTCCCACTCGCCCGCGAAGCCCTCGATCAGCTTCGCGGCAAGTTGGAGCTCCTTCTTCTCGACGGCGATCCGCTTCGGCTTGACGTCGGCCACGGGCCTGATCTCGTCCGCGAAGTGCAGCTGCTCGAGCGTGATCGCCCCGTCACGGATCCGCAGGCAGCCCAGGTGCTGGCGATCCCGCATGACGAACTTGGCGACCGCCGCGAGCTCGGCCGCCTCCATCGCGCGGACGAGCAGCGAGTAGACCTGCTCGGCCCCGTCCTGCGGGCCGACGAGATAGGAGTGCGCGAAGTAGATCGGGTCGATCTGCGCGTGAGGGACGAAGTCGGTGATCTCGATCGTCCGATGGCCCTCGACCCGTGCGGCGTCGAAGTCCTCGTCCGACATGTAGACGTACTCATCCTTCTCGTACTCGAACGCCTTGACGATCTCGCCGTCCGAGACCGGCTCGCCCTCGGCCTTGCAGATCTTCTGGTAGCCGATCGGGCTCCCGTCAGGCTCGTGGACGAAGCGGAAGTGGAGCTTGTGCTCCGAGATCGCGCTGTAGAGACGGACGGGCACGTTGACGAGCCCGAAGCTGATCGAGCCGGTCCAGAGCGCGCGGGGCATGGCGCTAAGATCGCCGGCCTCGGGCCGGCTCAAACGCGGGCCTCAGCTCGGAGGGCCCACTCACTCAGTCCGAGCCCGCGACGGCCGCGTGCTGGTCGCGGGCCCAGGCCGCCAGCAGCCCACGGTAGTGCGCGACCATCTGCTCGTGCTCGTGACCCGGAAAGGTCGAGCGGACGGTGCCGACGAGCAGGTCGTCGAACTCCTGACTCTCCACGTAGCCGACGGTGAGCTCGTCGACGTGGGCCAGCGTCCGCTCGCAGAACTCGGCGTAGGCGTCCGCGTCGAAGTACTCGTCGGCCAGTCGCCCGTAGGCCGCGAGCTTCTCCTCGTAGCCGAGGTCGGGGTCGTCGCCGATGTCGAAGTAGCGTCGCGTGTCCTGGTCGATCCGCATCTGGCGGCCGGTGGCGAGGCAGAACGCGGACCACTTGAGCAGGGTCTTCATCGCCCACGGGAAGTAGTAGTGGAGGCTGATCACCGAGACGTCCGGCGACGCGTTCGCGTAGTCGATCGGGTGCACCTCGCCGTCACGCACGATCGTCTCGCAGGAGTTGAACTCCCAGCGGAAGAAGGCGTTCACGAGGCGGCTGATCGTCACAACCTCGCGCCCCACCTCGGGCGTCAAGAACCCGTGGCTGATCTCGTAGCGGTCATGCATCGGCCGGTCCGGCTCGAACTGCATCACCATCGTCTCGGCCCCGATCGACAGGCTGCGCGCGAAGACGTCGAAGTCCTCGACCGAGGCCTGGAGGTGCATCAGCCGCTCGCCCGACTCGTCGTAGCGCGCGTGCAGCTCGTCGGCGTTCGCGATCCGCGTGACCCCGACCCAGGCACCGCCGTCGAACGGCTTCATGTAGAGCGGGTAGCCGACGCGGTCGGCGACCCCGTCGAGCGAGAAGGGCTGGTTGTACCTCGCCGCCATCTCGTTGAAGCGGGCGGTCATCGCCGACCACTTGTCGCTCGTGGGCGGCACCTTGTGTGGGATCAACCACGTCTCGGGCACCTTCAGCCCGAGCCGCATCATCGCGCAGTAGGCCGAGTGCTTCTCCATCGCCTGGAACGTGAACGGGCTGTTCAGCAGGTACACGTCGTCCATCAGCGCGATCTTCTTCAGCCACTCTCGCGGGAGGTGGTACCAGTACGCCAGGCGGTCGATCACGAGGTCGTAGCGAGGCCTCGCCCGCAGGTCGAAGGGCTCGTTCGTGACCCGCTCGGTGCGGAACGAGTGCTCGGCTCCCACGTGGCTGATCCCGCCGACGAGGCCGACGAGGCCCTCGAACGCGCGCGGCCAGTCCTCCTCGGTGCCGAGCAGCAAGCCGATCAGGTGGCTCGAGTCGGAGGAGGGCGTCACCTCAGCAGAACCTCGGCAGATGATGCGCGATCTGGGACCGCCACGAGGGCCAGTCGTGCGGGACGTCGTAGCCCCAGAGGTCGAGCTCACAGCGGATGCCCTTGTCCGCCACGACCCGGGCGAAGCGCTGCGTGCTCGCGAGCGCGCCGGTCGTGTCCTCCCACTGGCCCTGCCCGCAGACGAGCACCAGGCTGACGCGCCCCCGCAGCCAGGCGAGGTGGTCGCCGTGGAGGTGCGCGACGTAGTCGATCGGATTGTTGAAGAACACGGCTTCGCCACGCTCCCAGCTCCCGCCCACGACCGAGACGTCGTAGACCCCGCTCATGCAGATCGCCAGCGGAAAGAGGTCCGCGCGCTTCAGGGCGAAGTTCGCCGCGTGGTAGGCGCCGAAGCTGCAGCCGGTGACGAGGATGTCCTGGGCGCCCCCGCAGTCGCCGTGGACGAACGGGACGACCCGGTTCACGATCCAGTCCTCGTAGACGCCGTGCCGGCGCGCACGCTCCTCGAGCGAGAGGCCATCGGCGTGCCAGCTGCCGGAGTCGTAGCTGTCGACGGCGTAGACCTTGACGCGACCGGCCTCGATCAGGCCCGAGATCGCGTCGATCATGTCCCTGTCCTCCCAGTCCCTCGGGATCCCCTGCTGCGACGGGAAGACGAGCAAGGGCCGGCCGTGGTGCCCGTAGGCGACCAGGTCGCCTGCGCCGCCGACCGCCGGAGCCTCGATCGAGACGGATCTGCGGTTCACCTCCACACTCGCTGGAGCAATTCGAGCAGGTGCGGCTCGAACGTGTCGCGCCATGCGATCCAGTTGTGGGCGTCGCGAAACTCGTGCAGCCTGACGTCGTAGCCCTGGCTGCGGAGCGCGCGCTCGGCGGCGCGGTTGCTGGCCAGGTTCTCCTCGACCGTGCCGCACGTCATCGTCACGGGAATTCCGCGCACGGCGCCCCGGCCGGCGAGCATGTCGTCGACGAAGCGCGCGATCCGCCCAAAGCGGACGAAGCTCGACTCGTACTCCTCGAGCCCTCGCCGGAACAGGCTGCTCGACTGGACGAAGAGCGCCCCGAACGCCGAGGGGTAGAGCCGCTGAGCGTGCAGCGCCGCCAGCCCGCCGAGGCTCGCCCCCATGCACACCCGCGCGTGCGGGCCCTCCGCTAATGGCTGTACCCGATCGATCGCCGGCAGGATGCGGTGCACGAGCACACGGGCGTAGACGGCCGACGCCGAGTAGCGCTGGTTGCGGTCGCCCGGCGGCGGCAGGAGCGCGGCCCGCATCGGCGGCAGCTCGCCGAGAGCGATCATCGCGTCCAGGAAGCGGAGCAGGCCCGAGTAGGCCGCGTACTCCGGCCCGTCGTGGGCGACGAGGAGCGGCAGCGGCTGCCCGGCGTGAGCGCCCTGGCTCGTCCAGAGCGGGAACGTGTACGCGCCGCCAAGCACGGGAGCCGGGACGGTCAGGAGCTCGAGCTCGCCGGAGTCGGGCTCGTCGTCGACCCACTCGGGTCGCCGGTAGCCCGGAAACTCGATCACGGAGCGCTCGCCGAAATGCCCCGGAGCGCGGAGGGGGTTCCCCGGGTCGCAGGTCAGCTCCGAGCCGCCATCGCGGTGCGTCAGCTCGAACAGGTACTCCATCCGGTCGACGGGGTGCCGGGGGAACCTGAGCACCCACTCCCCTTCGCGGCGGTTCCGGCGGAACGCGGGCCCCCGTCGAGGTCGCACGAGGTCCTGGACGAGCGACAGGTGCCGCAGCGCCCACTCCGGGTCGGGGTAGGCGAACCTGGCCTCGCTGACGCCGACCCTCGGGCCAGCTGCCGTCCCAGTCGCCGTCCCCCCCACGGCCCCGAACGCTATGTGCCCGGGACACGCGCGGCCGAGCCTTCAGTGATCGTCCCGACGGTGCGCCTGCAGGCCGGCTGCGGGAGCGGGCGGGTCTCCGGCCGGATCGACCCGAGCGGCGCGAGCATGCCGGCAATCGGCCGGCCTCGAAGCTAGACGGGTTACTTCATAGCGTGCAGGCCTCCGGCTCCCGCGGAG
>JACDAS010000095.1 GCA_013695295.1 Actinomycetota bacterium
AAACCTTCTAAGCGTGCAGGCCTCCGGCGTCAGCCGGAGGGTCTGCGCGGGCCCCGTGAAAGCGTGCAGGCCTCCGGCGTCAGCCGGAGGGTCTGCGCGGGCCCGTGAAAGCGTGCAGGCCTCCGGCGCTAGCCGGAGGGTCTGCGCGGGTCCAGTGATTCGAAGAGCGCCTCCCAGCGCTCGAGCAGGGATTGCAGTTCGACTCTCGCCTGACGGTGGGCGGCGAGCTTCTCGACGTCCGTCCAGTCGTCCGCCAGGCTTCGCTCGAGCTCCGCGACGGTGCTCTCGCGGGCCTCGATCTCGGCCTCGACTGCCTCGAGCTCGCTCGGGCGACGTGGGCTCGATCGCACCGGGGTCTTCGGAGGTCGGCTCCGCGGGGTCTCGGGCTCGGCCGCGGCCACGGCTGCTGCGCCCCGCTCGTCGCGGCGGCGCACCACCTCCGCCCAGCCGCCGGGGTACGAGCGCAGAGCCCCGTCCTCGATCGCGAGCGTCCGGCGTGCGACCGCGTCGAGCAGCGCGCGGTCGTGAGAGACGAGCAGAATCGTTCCCGGGAAGGCCTCGAGCGCCACCTCCAGCGCCTCCCGGCTCTCGAGGTCGAGGTGGTTCGTCGGCTCGTCGAGGACGAGGAAGTTCGCGCCCGAGGCGACGACGAGGGCCAGTGCCAGGCGGCGGCGCTCGCCGCCGGAGAGTACGGCGACCGCTTTCTCGTGCGTCTCCCAGCCCGAGAAGAGAAATCGACCGAGCAGGGCCTGGGCCTGCGGCCGCTGGAGCCCCGTCGCGCCCTGGGCACACTGGAGGACGCTCCCGCGCTCGTCCAGCTCGACCTCGTGCTGGGAGAAGTACGCGGGCTCGACGCCGTGGCCGAGGCGCACCGTGCCCCCAAGCGGGTCGCGCCGGCCGAGCAGGGTCTCGAGCAGGGTCGTCTTGCCGGAGCCGTTGGGGCCGACCAGGGCGACGTGCTCGCCGCGCTCGAGCGCGAAGGAGGCATCCTCGAGCAGGGTCTTGCCGCCGACTCCCACGTCGAGGCCCGACGCCTCGCCAACGGTGCGGCCGCTCCGCGCAGGCTTTAGGAACTCGAACCCGAGCGTCCGTCGCCGCTCCTCGGGCACCTCGACGCGGACTCGCTGCACGCGCTCGATCTGCTTCAGCTTCGACTGCGCCTGCCGCGCCTTCGAGGCCTTGTAGCGGAACCGCTCGACGAACCGCTCCAGGCGCGCGATCTCCTCGGCCTGGCGCTCCGCGGTCTTCGCGAGGTGCTGCGCGCGCTCGGCCTTCTCTCTGCGCCAGACGTGCCAGGCGCCGGGAAAGAAGGTCGAGCGGCCGCCCTCGAGCTCCAGGACCGCAGTCGCCGTGGCCTCGAGGAACCAGCGGTCGTGCGCGACGAGGATCACCGCCGCGTCCAGCTCGCGGAGGGTCTGCTCGAGCCATTCGAGGCTCGTGACGTCGAGGTGGTTCGTCGGCTCGTCGAGGAGCAGCAGGTCGGGGTCGCCCGCGAGCGCACGCGCGAGCGAGGCCCGGGTCAGCTCTCCGCCGGAGAAGGTCGACAGCGGCCGGTCGAGATCCTCCTCGGCGAAGCCGAGGCCGCGCAGGACACCCGCCGCCCGCTCGCGCCACCCGTAGCCTCCGGCGTGCTCCAGGCGGGCCTGTGCCTCGGAGTAGCGTCGGAGGGTCGCAGGCGCGTGCTCCCCGCTCGCCATCGCCCGCTCGAGCCGCCGCAGCTCACCTTCCGCGGCAACGAGCTCGGCCGCGCCGGTGAGCGAGTAGTCGCGAAGCGTGAGGCCGAGCTCGAGCGGGGGCCGCTGGTCGTGCAGCGCGACACGAGTCCCCTTGTCGAACGCGAGCTCACCGCCGTGCAGCTCCGTCTCACCCACGACGAGCCGGAGCAGAGTCGTCTTGCCGGCTCCGTTCGGCCCGGAGAGCGCGAGGCGATCTCGTCGCTCCAGCTTGAACGAGACGCCGTCGAAGAGCGGCGCTCCGGCGAGCTCCTTCCTGAGGCTCGAGGCGATGACCACTGCCATGGCGGACACCAGGGTACGTCGGTGGCGAGCCGGGACGGCGAGCGTCGGTGGGTTACGCCCTGACCGGACCGGGGTAAGGAAATCGGGCCCTTCGAGGGAGGAGACGGTGGCTGCAGTCGCGTTTGAGGATGTGAGCAAGGTCTACGCCGACGGGACGACCGCCGTGTCGGGCCTCGACCTCGAGATCCGCGACTCCGAGTTCATGGTGCTCGTCGGCCCCTCGGGCTGCGGAAAGACCACGGCCCTGCGGATGGCGGCGGGACTCGAGGAGATCTCGAGCGGCGCGGTGAGGATCGGCGAGCGGGTCGTGAACCACGTGCCTTCCCGCGACCGAGACATCGCGATGGTGTTCCAGAGCTACGCGCTCTACCCGCACCTGTCCGTCTACGAGAACATCGCCTTCGGGCTCCGGGTGAAGAAGGTGAAGAAAGACGAGCTCGACCGTCGGATCCTGGAGGCAGCGCGCATCCTCGACCTCGAGCCGTTCCTGAAGCGAAAGCCCCGGGCGCTCTCGGGTGGGCAGCGGCAGCGCGTGGCGATGGGACGCGCGATCGTCAGGCAGCCGCAGGCGTTCCTGATGGACGAGCCGCTCTCGAACCTCGACGCGAAGCTCCGGGTCCAGATGCGCGGCGAGATCAGCCGGATCCAGCGGAACCTCCGCGTGACGACGCTGTACGTCACCCACGACCAGGTCGAGGCGATGACGATGGGCGACCGCGTCGCGGTGATGCGGAAGGGCGAGCTGCAGCAGGTCGCCTCACCGCAGGAGCTCTACGACCGGCCGGTCAACCTCTTCGTTGCGGGCTTCATCGGCTCGCCGGCGATGAACCTCCTCGAGGCGACCGTGGCCCGGACGAACGGCGGTCTCTCGGCGCAGGCTGGCTCGCAGTCGATCGTGCTCGACGAGGGCGTGCTCTCGGCCCGGCCCGGGCTCGCGGCCTACGAGGGCCGGCCGGTGATCCTCGGCATCCGGCCGGAGGACCTCGAGGACACCGCGCTGGCCGGCGACACCCCGTCCGATCGCCGCCTGCGCGGCACGGTCGAGCTGCGGGAGGCGCTCGGCTCCGAGCTGATCGTGCACCTCGCTGTCGACGCGCGGCCGGCGGTGACCGAAGACGTGCGTGAGCTTGCAGAGGACACCGACGCCGTGGTCGTGCAGGAGCTCGAGGAGGGACCGGCCCGCGCGACCGTGGTCGGGCGTTTCGGAGCGCGCTCTAAGGTGCAGGAAGGTGAGACGGTCGAGGTGTCCGTCGACACCCGCGCGCTCCACTTCTTCGACCCCGACTCCGGGGCCGGGATCTACGAAAGCGATACGACGAAAGGAGTAACTCGATGAGGAACTACCGCTGGTATCTCGCCGCGGTGCTCGCACTTGGACTCGCCGCGCTCGCGGCGGTCGGTACCGCAGGCGGGGCCGGAGAGCGCCAGGGCGTCTCCGGCAGCGTCTCGATCATCGCGAAGTGGACGGGGGACGAGCAGGCGTCCTTCCAGGCGGTGCTCGCGCCCTTCAAGAAGGCCAACCCTGGCCTCAAGATCAAGTACACAGGGGCAGGCGACAACGTGCCGCAGATCGTCTCGACGGCGATCGCCGGCGGCAATCCGCCGGACATCGCGACGCTCCCGCAGCCCGGGCTGATGAAGCAGTTCGCCGAGCGTGGGGCGGCAAAGCCGATCACCTTCGCCCGCGGCGTGATCGCGAAGAACTACGCCCCCGTGTGGCTCAGCCTCGGCTCGGTGAAGGGCAAGCTCTACGGGCTCTTCTTCAAGGGCGCCAACAAGTCGACCGTCTGGTACAACGTCGCGGCCTTCAAGGCCGCCGGCGTGAAGGCGCCGGCGACGGTTGCGCAGCTGCGCCAGGTGGCGCAGACGATCAAGGCCTCCGGCCTCCCTGCGTACTCGATCGCCGGAGCGGACGGCTGGACGCTCACCGACCTGTTCGAGAACATCTACCTCCGCCAGGCCGGCGGGGCGCTCTACGACCGGCTGTCGGCGCACACGATTCCGTGGACGCATCCGTCGGTGAAGGCGGCTCTGCGGACGATGGCGTTGATCATCGGCGACAGCGACAACATCCTCGGAAACAAGAGCGGGGCGCTGCAGACCGACTTCCCGACCTCGGTCTCGAACGTGTTCCAGAATCCCGCCAAGGCGGCGATGGTGATCGAGGGCGACTTCGTCCCGGGCGTCGTCGCGTCCTCCACGAAGCTGAAGCCGATCAGCGGCTACAACGTCTTCCCGTTCCCCTCGGTGCGGCCCGCGACGAAGGCCTCGGTGATGGGCGGCGGCGACGTGGTCGTCATGTTCAAGGACAACCCGGCCGCCCGGGCGCTGATCTCCTACCTCGCCACGCCGCAGGCGGCGACGATCTGGGCGAAGCGGGGCGGCTTCTCCTCGCCGAACAAGAACGTCAAGCCGGGTGCCTACAGCGATGCGCTGACTCGCAAGACGGCGACGGGCCTCGCGCAGGCGTCGCTCTTCCGGTTCGACCTGTCCGACCTCCAGCCGGCAGCGTTCGGCTCGACGGCCGGTCAGGGCATGTGGAAGCTGTTCCAGGACTTCGTCGAGAAGCCGACCGACGTGAACGGCATCGCGGCGAAGCTCGAGGCCTCGGCCGCCAAGGCCTACAAGAAGTAGTTGAGCAGTCAGAGCGTGACGACGGCGCCCCCGGCAGCGGGGGCGCCGCCAGCGGCAGGAGGGCAGGCCTGGCGCAAGCACGCCGTCACGCTCGCCTTCCTCGGCCCAGCCCTCCTCCTGCTCGGGGTCTGGATCGTCTATCCGACTGTCCGGACGATGCTCCGGAGCTTCTTCGACCGGGACGGCTCGGCGTTCGTCGGCATCGACAACTACGAGGACATCTTCACGAACGAGGTCATCTTCCGGGCGATCCGGAACAACGCGCTGTGGGTGTTGATCGTCCCGGCGCTCGTCACCGCGATCGGCCTCGTCTTCGCCGTGCTGACCGAGCGGGTGGCCTGGCGGATTGCCTTCCGCACCGCGGTCTTCATGCCGATGGCGATCTCGCTCTTCGCCGCCGGAGTGATCTGGCGCGTCATGGATCAGCAGGATCCGGACCGTGGCGCGATCAACGCAACGATCGGCGTCGTCAAGGATGCGATCGACCCGCCGGGCTCGCTGTCCAACGCGTTCGCCTCGACGCCCGCCCTCGAGGGCGACGCGTCGCGTGGCCTCGTCCTGCGGCGGGCGCTCGAGCCGGGCGACGTCGCCCTGCTCGGCCTGACCGGAATCCCACCCGGTCAGGTGCCGGGAGGTGCGGAGCAGGCCGCCGACCCCGGCCCGGGCGAGGGGATCCGCGGCGTCGTCTGGCGCGACTTCAAGCCCGGCGGGGGGACTCCGGGCAAGGTCGAGCCGGGGGAGCTCGGGCTCCCGGACGTCACGGTCGTCCTCCGCGACGCGGCCGGGAAGAAGGTCGACTCGACGCAGACGGGGCCGGACGGAGCCTTCGCGTTCGACGACCTCGAGCCGGGGAGCTACCGCGCCGGGATCGGCAAGGCGACGTTCGCGAAGCCCTTTGCGGGCGTCTCCTGGCTGGGCCCGAATCTGATCACCCCAGCCCTCATCTTCGCCTACATCTGGGTCTGGGCCGGCTTCGCCATGGTCGTGATCGCCGCGGGGCTCGCAGCGATCCCACGCGACGTGCTCGAGGCGGCACGGACGGACGGGGCGAGCGAGTGGCAGACGTTCCGCCGGGTGACCGTCCCCCTGCTCGCGCCCGTGCTCTCGGTCGTCTTCATCACGATGTTGATCAACGTCCTGAAGGTCTTCGACATCGTCCTCGCGGTCGCCCCGGGCTCCGTGCAGGACGACGCCAACGTGATCGCGCTCGCGATGTGGCGGACGTCCTTCGGGGGCGTGAACGACTTCGGGCTCGGCTCCGCGATCGCCGTGCTCCTCTTCTTGCTCGTCTTGCCGATCCTCGCGCTCAACATCAAGCGCTTCCGGACCGAGGCCAGCTGATGGCCTCCGTCGCCGCGCGCGCCCCGGTAGTGCCCCGCCCGGCCGAGCCGCTCTCCGGACGGATCCTCCGGGTCCTCGGCAAGGCCCCGGTCCACCTGTTCCTCGCCGTGATCGGCCTGCTCTGGCTGATCCCGACCCTCGGGCTCCTCTTCACCTCCCTGCTCTCCGCCTCCGACCTGGGCGGCGGCGGCTGGTGGCAGATCCTGAGCAAGCCGAGCGCCGCGACGTGGCAAAACTACGACGCCCTCCTCTCGAACGAGCAGATCACCGACTCGCTCCTGACGACGCTCCAGGTCGCGATCGGCAGCACCGTCCTGCCGATCTTCATCGCAGCCCTTGCGGCCTACGCCTTCGCCTGGCTCGAGTTCCCGGGCCGCGACTGGCTCTTCATCGTCGTGATCGCGCTGCTCGTCGTCCCCCTGCAGATGGCACTGATCCCGATCTTCTCGCTCTACAACACGCTCGGGATCTTCGACACCGTGCTCAGCCTGATCCTCTTCCACACGGCGTTCGGGCTCCCGTTCGCGATCTTCCTGCTGCGGAACTTCTTCATCGGGATCCCGAAGGACATCCTCGAGTCGGCGCGGATCGACGGCGCCTCGGAGTTCAGGATCTTCTTCCGTCTGATCCTCCCGCTCGGGCTGCCGGCGATCGCGTCGCTCGCAATCTTCCAGTTCCTCTGGACCTGGAACGACCTGCTGGTCGCGCTGACCTTCGGGCGCGACACGAAGCCGATCACGGTCGCGATCTTCAACCAGCTGACCGAGTTCGGCAGCAACATCGAGATCATCGCCCCGGCCTCGTTCATCTCCCTGGCGCTGCCGATCGTCGTCTTCTTCGCCTTCCAGCGCTACTTCGTCCAGGGCCTCCTGGCGGGCTCCGTGAAATGACCTCTGGCCAGCTTCTCCGCCGGCATCCCCGGCTGAGTACCGCCTTCTTCGCCGTCGCGGTCGTGCTGGTGCTCCACGAGAGCGAGCACCTCGCCCAGGTGCTGCAGAAGGACGTCCGGGGCGCTGCCTGCCCGAACGACTGCCGCGGCCTACTCGGCTTCTTCTTCGACATCGAGTGGGTGCACGTCGCCTACAACCACTCGCTGCTCCTCCTCCTCGCCGCCCTGTACGCCGGCTTCCGGATGTGGCGGCGCGAGTGGCGCGCGGCGAGCCCCGTGGGGTGGGCCCTGTTGACCGGTGGCATCTTCCTGCTCCAGGGCTACCACGTCGTCGAGCACACCGTGAAGCTCGACCAGTGGTTCGGGAACGGCCACCACTCGCCGACGCCCGGGATCCTCGGCCAGCCCCTGCCGGCGCCCGACGGCCGCAACTTCAGCCTGATCGAGCTCCACTTCGTGTTCAACACGCTCGTCTTCCTCGCTGTGCTCGGCGGCTACCTCGCCTACGGCTTCCACCGTCACATCTGGGCGGGCAGCCGTCGCCGGGGCCTGACGGTGGCGGCGGCCGCGGGGGCGGGCGTCCTCGTCTTCACAGGCTCGGTCTGGAGCATGCGGCCGCCGACGATCCAGCTGCCGGCCGGCGTGACGCAGGGGCCGCTGCTGCTCGATCACGCCCAGACCCTCGTCGGTCGGCCCGACTCGGTCGTTCGCGGGGGGATCCGGATCACGGCGGACGAGGTGACGCTGAAGGACGTGAACGTGGTCGCGAACGAGTACGGGATCGACGTCGACGACGCCCGGAGCGTCGTCCTGCAGAACGTCTCCGTCCGCGGGGCCACGATCGACGCGATCCACATCCGGCGGGCCCAGGTCGTGATCCGCGACTGCACGATCGGCGGCTTCCGGGGCGGCTGGGGTCAGGGGATCGACATCTCGTTCTCAGCCCATCGGCGGATGAGCCTGATCGAGCGCTGCACGATCACCGGCGGCCGCGAGGGGATCGTCACCCACTCGGCGAACGTCCTCGTCCGAAACAACCGCATCACGCGGACGTCGCTCCGCGGGATCGCGATGACGGAGATGTCGATGGGGGAGGTTGCTGGGAACCGGGTGGACGACGCGCTCGGCGTCGGCATCTTCTGCGGCGACTTCTCGCACTGCATGATCTCGGGGAACCACGTCTCCGGAACGAGGCCGGATCCCGCGTCCGGCGACCTGACGCGGATGGGGTATGCGCTGCAGGCGAACTACGGCGCGCACGCGACCCTGCACCGAAATCGCCTGGTCGGCAACGCCCTCGGCGCGTCCGCCTTCTTCAAGGCGCAGTTGAGCTCCCGGCCTTGAGGGCCTGTTCCTGACGCGCGTCCTCGCGCTCGACGTCGGCACCTCTTCCGTTAGGGCTCGGGTCTACGACGAACGGGCCGAGGCCCTGCGCGGGGTCGAGGTGCAGACTCGCTACGAGCTGACCGACGGCCACGAGGGGCAGGCCGAGTTCGACGCCGACCAGCTCGTGGCCGCGACGCGCGCGGCCTACGAGGAGGCGCTCCGGGAGGCCGGCGGGGAGGTGGACGCGGTGGCGACGTCGTGCTTCTGGCACAGCCTCGTCCCGGTCGACGGCCGTGGGCGAGCGATCGGTCCGCTCCTGACCTGGCGCGACCTGCGGGCCGCCGACGCCGCCCGCAGGCTCGGAGGCCTCGTCGAGCGAGATGACGTGCACGCCCGCACCGGGTGCGTGCTGCACCCGTCCTACTGGCCCGCGAAGCTCGTCTGGCTCCGCGAGGCCGAGCCGGAGCTCTTCCGATCCGCGGCGAGGTTTCTCTCCTTCGCCGACTACCTCCAGCTCCAGCTCACCGGCGACGCGCGCACGAGTCTGTCGATGGCGTCCGGCACGGGACTCCTCGCCCTCGCCGACGGCACGTGGGACACGCAGCTCCTGGATGCCGTCGGGCTCGATCACGCGCATCTGCCGCTGCTCTCCGACGAGCCCGTCGACGCGGGCACGCCCTGGTTCCCGGCGCTCGGAGACGGAGCGTGCTCGAACGTCGGCGCAGGCTGCATGACCCCCGATCGCGCGGCGCTGATGATCGGCACTTCGGGGGCCTACAGGGTCGTGCGGGCAGCCGATCGGCTCGAGCCACGGCCAGGCCTCTTCCTCTACCGGCTCGACCGGGCTCGCCTCGTCGAGGGCGGGGCCCTCTCCGACGGAGGCAACCTCTACGCCTGGCTCGAGGAGACGCTGCGGCTGCCGGAGGCTCAGGTTGTCGCCGACGCGGAGCCCGACGCGCACGGGCTGACGTTTCTCACCCTCCTCGGCGGCGAGCGCAGCCCGCACTGGAACGCGCAGGCGCGCGGAGCGCTGACGGGCCTCGCCTTCGACACGACTCCCGCCGACATCCTGCAGGCCGCGCTCGAGGGCGTCGCCTTCCGCTTCGCCGAGGTCGCGGACCTGCTTCCCGAGGTGCGCGAGGTCGTCGCCACCGGGCACGCGCTCGTCGCGAACCCCCGCTGGGCGCAGTTGCTCGCGGATGTGCTCGAGCGGCCGCTGGTCGCGTCGGGGGTCGACGAGGCCTCGGCCCGCGGCGTGGCCGTCGTCACGTTCGAGCGGCTCGGCTGCGCGACCGAGCCGGCGCCGCTCGGCCGGCTCTACGAGCCGCGGCCCGAACGGCGGGATGCATATCGTTCGGCGCGGGAACGCCAGCGTGAGCTCTATCGGGGAGTGACGTGACGACACAGAAGCTCCGGAGGCTGTCGATCGACACGATCAGGACGCTGTCGATGGACGCCGTCCAGCAGGCGAACGCGGGCCATCCCGGCACGGCCATGGCCCTCGCGCCGCTCGCGTACCTCCTCTACACGAAGCACCTGCGCCACAGCCCCTCGAACCCGGACTGGCCGGACCGGGATCGCTTCGTCCTCTCGGCGGGACATGCGGCGATGCTCCAGTACTCCGCCTTGCACCTGACGGGCTACAACCTCTCGCTCGAGGAGCTGAAGCGCTTCCGGCAATGGCAGTCGCTGACCCCGGGGCACCCCGAGGTCCGCCACACCGCAGGCGTCGAGACGACGACCGGGCCGCTCGGCCAGGGCTTCGCGAACGGCGTCGGGATGGCGATCGCGGAGCGGTTCCTGGCCCAGCGCTTCAACCGGCCGGGCCACGAGATCGTCGATCACCACGTCTACGTGATCTGCTCGGACGGCGACCTGATGGAGGGCGTGTCGAACGAGGCGGCGTCGATCGCCGGCCAGCTGGGCCTCGGCAAGCTCGTCTATTTCTACGACGACAACCGGATCACGATCGACGGGACGACCGCGATCTCCTTCACGGCCGAGGACCGCGGCGCCCGCTTCGAGGCGCAGGGCTGGCATGTCGAGCGTGTCGCCGACGTCGAGGACCTGGACGCACTCGACGGGGCGATCGAGGCGGCGAAGGCCGAGACCAGGCCGTCGCTGATCGTCGTCCGCTCCCACATCGGCTTCGGCGCCCCGAAGGCGATCGACACGGCGAAGGCGCACGGGGCGCCGCTCGGCGACGAGGAGGTCCGGGCGACGAAGCTGGCGCTCGGGTGGGATCCCGACGAGACGTTCGTGATCCCCGACGGCGTCGCGGAGGACATGAGCCAGACCGACCGGGGGATCGAGCTCGAGCAGGAGTGGAAGCAGCGCTTCGAGGCCTGGAGCGGCGCCTTCCCCGGGGCACGCGAGGAGTGGGATCAGGTGCACACCGGACGGCCCCTCGAAGGCTTCGCCGCGGAGCTGCCGGAGTTCCCGGCCGGGGAGGACGTGGCTACGCGCGACGCGGGCAAGAAGGTGATGCAGGCGTTCAAGCGCTTCACGCCGACGATGATCGGCGGAGCCGCCGACCTCGTCGAGTCGACGAAGACCGAGTTCGTCGGCGGCGGCCTCTTCTCGGCGACGCACGCCGGCCGGAACGTCGCCTTCGGCATCCGGGAGCATGCGATGGGGTCGATCGTGAACGGGCTCGCCGTCCACGGCGGCATGGTCAAGCCGTACGGCTCGACGTTTCTGATCTTCTCGGACTACATGCGCCCGGCGGTGCGGCTGTCGGCGCTGATGCACCTGCCGGTCGTCTGGGTCTGGACGCACGACTCGGTCGGCCTCGGCGAGGACGGACCGACCCACCAGCCCGTCGAGCACTACATGGCCCTGCGGGCGATTCCCAACCTCTGGTTCGTCCGGCCGGCCGACGCGAACGAGACCGCGTTCGCCTGGAAGGTCGCGCTCGAGCGCGAGGACGGGCCGGTGGCTCTCTCGCTCAGCCGCCAGAAGGTGCCGACGCTCGACCGCTCGAAGCTCGCCGCGGCGTCAGGCCTCGAGCGCGGCGCGTACGTCCTCTGGGAGGCCGACGGCGACGGCGAGCCCGACCTGATCCTGATCGCCACGGGCGCCGAGGTGGGGCTGGCGCTCGACGCCGGCCGGAAGCTGGCGGAAGCGGGTACGCGAGCCCGGGTCGTCTCGATGCCTTGCTGGGAGCTGTTCGAGGCGCAGAGCGCCGAGTATCGAACGGAGGTGCTGCCGCCCGACGTCGGCGCGCGTCTGGCGATCGAGCCGGGCGTCGCCCTCGGCTGGAAGCAGTGGGTGGGCGACCGGGGCGACTCGATCTCGCTCGATCGCTTCGGCGCCTCTGCCCCCGGCGCGACGGTGCTCGAGCAGCTCGGCTACAACCTTGAGAACGTCACCGCGCGAGCGCTCGCGCTCCTGCAACGCGTCTCCTAGCCGCACGTCCCGGCCGCGAGCGGCGGCGGTGGGCGCGGCCGGTGAACTACCCTCTCTGGGATGAGAGTCGCCGTCGCCTTCGACCACCGTGGAG
>JACDAS010000221.1 GCA_013695295.1 Actinomycetota bacterium
GTCCGCGCCGCCTCGCTGCTCGAGGGCCAGGGGTACGGCGTCGTCGCCTCCCCGGCGCTCTCGGCGCCGTGAGGATCGAGCCGGGGGTCGCGGTTCAGGGAGCGCTTGCGGTCCCGGGCGCCAAGTCGATCTCCCACCGGGCGCTCCTGCTGGCAGCGCTCGCGGAGGGCCGGAGCGAGATCCGCGGGTTCGGCCGGTCCGGCGACACTCTCTCCACGATCGCGGCGCTCCGTGCCCTTGGCATCGAGGCCGAAGCCGACGGTGACACGGCGCGGGTCTCGGGCGCCGGTCTGCGCGGCCTGCGGCCACCCGGCGGGCCGATCGACTGCGGCAACGCGGGGACGCTGCTGCGGCTGCTCGCCGGGATCCTCGCGGGCCAGGAGGGGAGCTTCGAGCTGACGGGCGACGCGTCGCTTCGCTCGCGGCCGATGGAGCGAATCGCCGAGCCGCTCCGCCTGCTTGGTGCAGAGGTCGAGACGACCCACGGGGGGGCGCCGGTGACGATCCGGGGAGGCACGCTGCACCCGATCCGCTACGCGCTGCCGGTCGCGAGCGCCCAGGTGAAGTCCGCGGTTCTTCTCGCAGGCCTCTACGGGTCGAGCGGCCCGACGGTGGTCGTCGAGCCGACGCAGACGCGAGACCACACCGAGCGGCTGCTCGAGGCCGCGGGGGCACGTGTCGGCCGGCGAGGCCGGGAGATCTCGGTCTGGCCGGCAGAGCGCCTCGAGCCCCTTTCGCTCGACGTCCCGGGTGACTTCTCCTCGGCGGTGCCCTTCCTCGTCGCGGCCACGCTCCTCTCGGGCTCGGTCTTGCGGATCGTCGGCGTCAACGTGAATCCGACGCGGATCGGCCTCCTCCACGTGCTGGAGCGGATGGGGGCCCGGATCTCGCTCTTCAACCGGCGCTCGATCGGCGGCGAGCCCGGGGCGGACATCGAGGTGGCCTCGGCGGAGCTGACCGCGACCGCCGTCTCGGCCGCGGAGGTGCCGCTGCTCGTCGACGAGCTGCCGCTCTTCGCCCTGGCCGCCGCCTGCGCGCGCGGGGAGAGCGTCGTCAGCGGTGCAGCCGAGCTACGGCTGAAGGAGTCGGACCGGATCGAGACGATCACGGAGGCGCTGCGTGCGGTCGGCGTCCGCGCCTCGGCGACGGTGGACGGCTTCCGCGTCCGCGGTGTCCCCGCACGGCCGCGTGGGGGCCGCGTGCACGCCCGCGGCGACCACCGGATCGCGATGCTCGGCGCGGTCGCAGGCCTCCTCTCTCGGGAGGGCGTCGAGCTCGAGGACGCCGAATGCGTCGCTATAAGCTTCCCCGGCTTTCTCGAGGTCCTGGAGTCGGTGAGAGAACGTTGATCGTCGCCATCGACGGCCCCGCGGGGGCCGGCAAGAGCACCGTCGCGCGCCGCCTCGCCGGGCGGCTCGGCTACCGCTACCTCGACACCGGGGCGATGTACCGGGCGCTGACCTGGCTCGCGCTCGTCCGCGGGCTGCCGCTCGCAGACGGAGGTCCGCTCGGCGAGCTCGCCCGCGAGAACCCCATCGACATCGACGAGGCCGGTCGGGTCTGGATCGACGCCACCGACGTCACCGCTGCGATCCGACAGGCGCGGATCGACCGCGTCGTGCCGGTGGTGGCCAGGCATCCCCAGGTGAGGAGCGTGATGCGCGAGCGCCAGCACGAGCTTGCGGAGCTCGGCGACGCCGTGATCGAGGGCCGGGACATCGGCACGGTCGTCGCTCCCGACGCCGAGGTCAAGATCTACCTGACCGCCGACAGCACGGTGCGCGCGCAGCGCCGCACCGCCGACCGGCCGGAGATCGGCGCCGACGCGCTCGCGACCGACCTGCGCCTGCGGGACGAGAGCGACGCCGCGCGCATGCGTCCGGCCGAGGACGCCGAGCTGATCGACACCACGCAGCTCGACGTGGACGGGGTCGTGGCGCGGGTCGAGGAGCTCGTCCGCGAGCGCCAGCTCGCCGCGTCGTGACGTTCCCCGACGTCGTGTGGGGGCTCGGGCGCCTGACGATGGCGCCGGTAACGCGCGTCTTCACGCGGCTCCAGGACTACGGCGTCGACCGGATCCCGGCACACGGGGGAGCGGTGCTGGCGATCAACCACTTCCACTGGATCGACACTGCCGCTTTCGGCGCCTCCTGCCCGAGGACGATCCGCTACATGGCGAAGATCGAGGCCCACCGCGTCCCCGCCCTCGGCCAGCTGATCCGCGCGTTCGGCTCGTTCTCCGTGCGGCGCGGCGAGTCGGACCGGGAGGCGGTGCGAATGGCGCGGGAGATCGTCCGCGACGGCCACGTCCTGGGGCTGTTCGTCGAGGGGACGCGGCAGCGAAGCGGCGTGCCGGGCAGGGCGCAGCCGGGCGCGGCGATGATCGCGATCCAGGAAGGGGCGCCGGTCGTGCCGGGCGCCGTCTTCGGAAGCCACACGTGGACCGTCGGCAACTTCGCGCCCGTGTCGATTGCCTGGGGCGAGCCCGTACGCTTCGACGGCCTGCCTCGCGGCGCGCGAGGCTACCGCGAAGCCTCCGTGGAGATCGAGCGTCGCATCCGCACCCTCTGGGAGTTCCTCGGGGAGCTGCACCGGGTCGGTCGCCCGCGGGTCGCCACCCCGCCGGCATGAGCGTCGACGCTCTGCTCGGCCGCGTCGCGATCGTCGGCTTTCCGAACGTCGGCAAGTCCACCCTCGTCAACCGGCTGACCGAGTCGAGAGCCGCGGTCGTCCACGACACTCCGGGGGTGACACGGGACCGCAAGGAGCTCGTCTGCGAGTGGAACGGCAAGCACTTCCTGCTGGTCGACACCGGCGGGGTCGACATCGCCGACCCGTCCCCGATCACCCGCTCGGTCGCTGACCAGGCCCGCGCGGCCGTGGCCGAGGCCGACCTCGTCCTCCTCGTCGTCGACACGCGCTCGGGCATCACCCCCGGCGACGAGGAGCTGGCGGCGATCCTGCGGGCAGCCCGGAAGCCCGTGCTCCTGCTCGCGAACAAGATCGACGATCCGGGCCGTGACACAGACGCGGTCGAGTTTCACCGGCTCGGCCTCGGCGACCCGATCCCGCTCTCGGCGCTGCACGGGCACGGCACGGGCGATCTCCTGGACGAGATCGTGGCACGCCTCCCCGGCCACGGCGCGGCGCCGGTCGGCGAGGAGGCGATTCGCGTCGCGATCCTCGGCCGGCCGAACGTCGGCAAGTCGAGCCTGCTGAACAGGCTGCTCGGCCAGGAACGCGTAGTCGTGTCGGAGCTGCCGGGGACGACGCGCGACTCGATCGACACGGTCCTCGTCCGGGGCGAGCGCACGTTCGTGCTCGTCGACACGGCCGGGCTGCGCCGGCGGCGGCGCCAGCGTCAGGGAATCGAGTACTACTCGGAGCTCCGGGCGCTCGAGGCGGCCGAGCGGGCCGACGTCGCGCTCGTCCTGATCGACGCGAGCGAGGGACTGGTCGAGCAGGATGTCGCCGTCGCCGACGTCGCCCGCAAGGCCCAGTGCTCGACCCTCGTCGTCCTGTCCAAGTGGGACGCGACGCAGATCGGGATCGAGGACGTCCGGCCGGTGCTCGAGCGGCGCCTGCGGCAGCGGCCCGAGCTGATCGCGGTCTCGGCGAAGACCGGCCGTGGGATCGACCGGCTGCTCGACAAGGTCGAGGGGCTCTTCGACCGCTACGTGGCCCGGGTCGGCACGGGCGAGCTGAATCGATTCCTCGGCGACCTCAAGGAGGTCCGCCAGGCTCCGTCGAGGGCCGGCAAGCGGCTCAACCTCCTCTACGGGACTCAGACACGCGTCCGGCCGCCGCGCTTTCGTTTCTTCGTCAACGATCCGGGGCTCGTGACGCGGGACTACGGCTACTGGGTGGAGAACCAACTGCGGGAGCGCTTCTCGCTCACCGGCGTGCCCGTCTCGATCGACTTCGTCCGCAAGCCGGGGGGCCGGGTCGGCGGATGAAGGCGGTCGTCGTCGGCGGCGGCTCGTGGGGCACGGCGTTCGCGCGCCTGCTGGCCGATCGCGGTCACGACGTGGAGCTTGCGTGCCGGGACGCCGCGCAGGCCCGGGCGATCGCCGAGACCGGAAGGAACCCGCGCTATCTCCGAGACGTGCCGCTCGAGGACATCGGGGCATCGACGGTCGGCGAGGCCGCCGTGTCGAGCGCCGAGCTCGTCGTGCTCGCGGTCCCCAGCCGCCAGTTCGGCCGCGTCGTGCGGGCCCTGCCGGGCGGATCGCCCGTCCTCTGCCTGACGAAGGGCCTCGACCCCGACTCGGGCAGGCGGCTCTCGACCCTCGTCGAAGGTCGGCCGGTTGCGGTTCTCTCGGGCCCGAACATCGCCTTCGAGGTCGCCCAGGGGCTCCCCGGGGCGGCTGTGATCGCGAGCGAGGACGCGTCGCTCGCGCTCGAGCTGCAGCACGCGATCAACTCGCTCGCCTTCCGGGTCTACGTCAACGCCGACCTCGTCGGCGTCGAGCTCTGCGCGGCGGCCAAGAACGTGATCGCGCTCGCCGCCGGCGGGGTCGACGGCCTCGGCCTCGGCGACAACGCGAAGGCTGCCCTGATCACCCGAGGGCTCGTCGAGATGGCGCGTCTCGGCGAGGCGTGCGGCGGCCGGCCCGAGACGTTCTCTGGCCTCGCGGGTATGGGCGACCTCGTCGTCACCTGCTGGAGCCACCACGGCCGAAACCGCAGGGCCGGCGAGCTGATCGCGCGCGGGGCCACCGCCGACGAGGCGGTCGCCGAGATCGGCATGGTCGTCGAGGGGCTGACGACGGCGCCCGTCCTGCGGGACCTCTCCCGCAGGCTCCGCATCGAGCTGCCGATCACCGAAGGGGTGTGCCGGGTCCTCGGCGGCGAGAGCCTCGGCGAGCTCGTGGCCTCGCTGATGGGACGACGGCCGACGGAGGAGTAGGAGCCGTGCCGAAACGAGTTATCAGTAGTATCGGCCCGATGCGCTCGCGGCTCGCCTACGCCCTCGGGCTCCTGCTCGTCGCGATCTCCCTCGGCCTCGCCGGCTGCGGCGGCGGCGGTGACGGCGGCGGCAAGGACTCGGACGGCGGCAGCGCCGCGACTGGGGAGACGCCGGCCGGCGCCGCCCTCGCGCCCTCGACGGCCGTCGGCTTCGTCTTCGCGGACACCGACTTCGACGGCGACGGGTGGCAGGCGCTCGACGACCTCTCGCGGAAGTTCCCGGATCGGGAGGAGCTGCTCGCACGGATCCAGAAGGAACTCGCGGACGAGGGGATCAGCTTCGAGGACGACATCAAGCCCGCCCTCGGGCCGGAGACCGACATCGGCCTCCTCGGCTTCGAGGGCGAGGGCATGGCTGTGGGCCTGACGAAGCCCGGCGACGACGCGAAGGCGCGAGCCCTGTTCGAGAAGCTCCTCGACGAGGGCGATACGGCTGCCTACCGCACGGTCGACGGCTGGCTCGCGGCCTCCGATCAGCAGTCCGTGGTCGACGCGGTGCCGGCCGACGACACCGCGTCACTGACGAAGAACGACCTCTTCACGGCGGCGATGTCCGACCTGCCCGGCGGCGCGTTGCTGAAGCTGTGGCTCGACGGGGCCACGCTTACGAAGCAGGTGGAGCAAGGCACCCAGCCCGACGTCGCGAAGGGCCTCGGGACGCTCCTGTCGGTCGCCGCCTCGCTCGACGCCTCGGACGACGGGGCCAGGATGCACGTCGTCGCCAGGCGGCAGGGGGGCGTCGAAGCGACCACCTACAGCTCGGAGCTCGTCTCGCAGGCGCCGGCCGGCGCGCTCGTCTACCTCTCGTTCAAGGGCCTCGACGCCGCGCTGAAGCAGGTGCGCCAGAACCCTGCCGTTGCGCCGCGGATCGCCGAGGTCGAGGCCCAGCTCGGAGTGACGCTCGATGAGCTGGGAGCGCTGTTCGCGGGCGAGGGAGCCTTCTATCTCCGGCAGGGCTCGCCGATCCCGGAGGTCACGCTCCTGCTCCAGGCCGAGGACGAGAACGCATCGCTTGCGACCGCAGACCGTTTGCTGGCGAAGCTCGGCCCCTCGCTCGGACTCGCCGGGCCGCCGACCTCGACCGAGGTGGATGGCGTTGCCGTCAAGAAGCTCACCGGCGAGCAGTTCGCGATCTACTACGGGGCGGTCGACGGCAAGCTCGTCTTCACGAGCTCGACCACCGGAATCACGGGCCTGAAGGAGGGCGACAAGCTCGACTCAGACGACACGTTCTCGAAGGCGCGCGAGGCCGCGGACATGCCCGACGAGACCGCAGGCTTCCTCTACGCGAACCTGAAGCAGCTCGTGCCGCTCGTGCTCAACTTCTCGACCACGGCCGGACGCACGGTCCCGCCGGACGTCGAAGGGAACCTCGAGCCGCTGCGGTCGCTGCTCTTCTACGGCGCCGCCGACGGCGACAAGGTCTCGCTGACCGGCTTCCTCGGCCTCGAGTAGCCTTCGCCGCCGTGGCGCAGCACTCGTTCTCCTTCACCTCGGAATCCGTCACCGAGGGCCATCCCGACAAGGTCGCCGACCAGCTCTCCGATGCCGTCCTCGACGCGGTGCTCGCCGACGATCCCCTCGGACGCGTTGCCTGCGAGACGCTGATCACGACCGGCCTCGTGGTCGTCGCCGGGGAGATCACGACCGACACGTACGTCGACATCCCCCGCCTCGTTCGGAAGAAGATCGCCGAGATCGGCTACACCCGCGCGAAGTACGGCTTCGACGCCGAGACGTGCGGCGTGATCGTCGCCCTCGACGAGCAGTCGCCCGACATCGCGCAGGGTGTCGACGAGTCCTACGAGGCGCAACACGACCCCGGCGACGACGACCCGCTCGACCGCGTCGGCGCCGGCGACCAGGGTCTCATGTTCGGGTACGCCACGAACGAGACCGAGGAGCTGATGCCGCTCCCGATCATGCTCGCGCACCAGATCTGCAGGCGCCTCGCGAGCGTCCGCCGCACCGAGGTGCTCCCCTACCTGCGGCCGGACGGGAAGTCCCAGGTGACGATTCGCTACGAGGTCGACGAGCACGGGCACCAGCGCCCCGTCGAGATCGAGCGGGTGCTCGTCTCGACGCAGCACCGGGAGGGCCTCGACGTCGACGCCCAGCTGAAGCCGGACGTGATCGAGCACGTCCTACGCCCGATCCTGCCGCCCGAGCTCTACGACGACAAGCGGCTCCACGAGCGCGACTTCGTCTACGTCAACCCGACCGGCAAGTTCGTGATCGGCGGGCCGATGGGAGACACGGGCCTGACCGGCCGCAAGATCATCGTCGACACCTACGGGGGAGCTGCGCCCCACGGAGGCGGCGCCTTCTCGGGCAAGGACCCGACGAAGGTCGACCGCTCCGGAGCCTACGCGGCGCGCTACGTCGCGAAGAACGTCGTCGCGGCCGGGCTCGCCGAGCGCTGCCAGATCCAGGTCGCCTATGCGATCGGGGTCGCGCACCCGATGTCGGTCCTGATCGAGACCTTCGGCACCGAGCGCGAAGGACTCTCGGCAGCGCGGATCGAGGAGCTCGTGCGCGAGCACTTCGACCTGCGGCCGGCGGCGATCCTCCAGAACCTCGACCTCCGCCGCCCGATCTACGCGAAGACCGCCGCCTACGGGCACTTCGGCCGGGACGACCACGACTTTACGTGGGAGCGGGTCGACAAGGCCGATGTGCTCCGCGAGGCCGCGGGCCTCGAGGCCGCGCCCGCCGCGGCTCGTTAGCGTGGGTGAACCCATGGTTCCCCCACGTGCCCCCTCCTTCGGCCGCAGCGATCCATCGGCCGCGTAAGCCTCCCGCCGGGCAGAGCCCGGCTCCGGCGGCGGCTAGCGGAGTGAACACGCCCCGACAGAGCGGCGCCCAGCGCGCCCCCGTGCCTGATTCGCTAGAGCCTCTTAGGACGTGTGCGTGGCCCCGTGGCCGAGCGGCGCCACGCCCCGCCTGACGAAGAGCCCCTCCGCGGCGCGCTCGCCGATCGCCTTCTCTGCACCGCCGAGCCGGACCGTCAGCAGGCCGGCCTCGGGCTGCGCCGCCTGCAGCTCCACCTCGGCGCCGGGCACGAAGC
>JACDAS010000131.1 GCA_013695295.1 Actinomycetota bacterium
CCATCGAGCCGCCCATCTCGGCGATGTCCTCGCCCATCAGGAACACGTCCTGGTCGGCGCGCATCGCGCTCGAGAGGGCGTCGCGGACCGCCTCGCGGTAGCTGAGCTCAGGCATAGACGTTGTTCAAGGCGTCCTCCGGGCTCGGGTCGGTTCCGGTCTTCGCGAACTCGACGGAGGCCTCGACGACCTCGGTTACCTCGCGGTCGACCTCGTCTGCATCCTCGTCGGAGAGGTCGAGGCGCTCGCGGAGCAGCGTCACGGGGTCGCGCGTCTCGCGGAGCTCGGCCTGCTGGCCCTTCGGCCGGTACACCTGGGGGTCGCCGACGTAGTGGCCGACCAGGCGCTCGCACTCGACGTCGAGGAAGACCGGCCCCGCGCCCGAGCGCACGTGCTCGAGGGCCTCGCGCGTCCGCGTGAAGACCTCCTCCACGTCCTGGCCGTCGACCTTGATCGCACGCATGTCGAAGGCCAGGGCGCGCTTCGACATGTCGTCCCATACCGGCGAGTGCTGGGCGCCCGGGGTCGACTCGGCCCAGCGGTTGTTCTCGCAGACGAAGAGGGCCGGAACCTGCCAGAGCTCCGCGAGGTTCAGCGACTCGTGGAAGGTGCCGATGTTCGTCGCACCGTCGCCGAAGAAGGCGACGGCGACGTGCGGCTCGTCGCGGAGCTTGAAGCTGAGCGCGGCGCCGACGATCGCCGGCAGGCCTCCGCCGACGACCGCGTTTGCGCCGAGGTTGCCACGCTCGACGTCGTAGAGGTGCATCGAGCCTCCGTAGCCTCCCGAGCAGCCCTCCCGCTTGCCGTAGAGCTCGGCCATCACCGCGTTCGGAGGCGTGCCGCGCGCGAGCGTGTGCCCGTGGGCGCGGTGCGTCGAGGCGAAGACGTCGCCGTCTTCGAGCGCGCTGCAGACGCCCACGGCGACCGCTTCCTGGCCGATCGCGACGTGCAGGAAACCGGGGAGCTCGCCCGCGCGAAACCGATCCTCGACCTTCTCCTCGAAGCGCCGGATCAGGAGCATCTGCCGGTAGAAGTCGCGCAGCCGCTCGGGCTGGCGGGAACCCCGTTTTTCCTCGACCTTCGCCACGAGTAGCAGTCTATGCTCGGGTGCGTGGGATTCGTCGATCAGTGGCGGGAGATCGAGCGCGGCCTGCCCGGGAGGTGGGGCGAGACGCGCCTCGCCCTCGCTGTCCGCCAACCCGGCCAGGCAGACCGTGCCGCAGCCATGCTCGGGCCGCTTGCACCCGGGCGGAGCGCAGGACGATTCCACCTGACCGTCGGCCGGCGCACGGGCACGTCGCCCGGAGCCCTGGAGCGCGCGCTTCACCGCCTGGACGAGGAGGGCCTGCGCGGCGGCCTCGAGCTCGTGGGCACCACTGACGCTCCTGTGCCGGCGCCTGAGGCCGAGGACGGCCTGGCGGAAGCCTGGGACGAAGCGCTCGCCGGCCTGCCGGCTGACTGGAGCCACCTGCACGGACAGGTCGACCTCACCTCGACCGACCACCTCGAGCGGGGGGCGCTGCTGCTCTCCCCGATCAATCCCTCCCGCTTCGACGACTCGCCCTCGTTTCGCTTCCGGTGCGCCCGCGCGGCCGGTTACGGCGCCTCGCCCGGGATGGCACGCCGGTGCTTCGAGCGGCTGGACGAGGACTCGATCCGCGCGAGCGTCGCAGTCCTGCGCCTTGTGTCTGACTCGGACGCGGCCGGCACCCAGGGGCCGGTCTGGTACGTCGACGGAAAGGTGGTCTGAGGGTGGCCGAGGCCGACCCCGTCTCCTGGCTCGTCGTGGAGCGCGGCTGGCGGGTGCTGGCCTCGGGCGGCGAGGACGTCGGCAAGATCGACGAGACGGTCGGCGACTCCGGGCGCGACATCTTCAACGGCCTCGTGATCTCGACGGGTCTGCTGAAGCGCTCGCGCTACGTGCCGGCCGAGCGGGTTGTCGAGATCCGGGAGGGCGAGGTGCGGCTCGACCTGGCGCCCGACGAGGTCGACCGGCTCGACGAGCACCGCGAGCCGCCGCCCTCCGGGCAGCTCATGCCGTAGGGCCCGTCCGGGAAGTGGCCGCGGCGGATGACACGCGACACGTGGTGCGAGGCAAGGACGCAGGGAGGGCCGATCTGCAGGCAGATCGGGCCCGACTGAGGACGCCGCATTTGCTCGGCGCCGCACGAAGCGCAGGGGATCCCCACGGCCGGAGTGTACGGCGACCGCGTATCTATCCGGCCACCGGAGACATTGTTTGGAGCGGCCTCTTCAAGGTCCGGTCCTCCTTCGTGAGCGGCGCCGGATCCCGGCTGATCCGACCCCAGCGGGTGGCGCGCTGCGCTGATCGGACGGGGGGCCGCATCTCCGGAGGAAAACGCTGGACGTCGACTGGACGAGACCCCGCTCCTCGTATTGCAGGGCTGTTTCAGCGCAGCGGCAGCACCGCGTCCACCGTACGCCAGGCTACCCGGTAGACGCTCGTACGGTACTCCTCCTGCTGCGTCTCGGTCTGGGCGGCGACAGCCACGCCAAAGGAGCCGGCGGCCACGAGGCTCTCACCCGCCCGGGGC
>JACDAS010000139.1 GCA_013695295.1 Actinomycetota bacterium
CCGACGCCGAGGCGAGCGCGCCCACGAGGGCCGCGCTCGCGAGAGCGATCGCCGCGGGGGAGACTCTCATCGAAGCACCGAATGCTAGCGCCCGAGTAAAGGAGCCCGAGTGAAGCTACGCCCCGAAGAGATCACGTCGATCCTCCGCCAGAGGATCGAGGAGTACCAGGTCGAGACCGATCTGGCCGAGGTCGGCACCGTGCTGCAGGTCGGAGACGGGATCGCCCGGGCCTACGGGCTCGAGAACGCGGTCTCGCTGGAGATGCTCGAGCTCGAGCACGGCGTCACCGGCCTCGCGTTCAACCTCGAGGAGGACAACGTCGGCATCGCGCTGTTCGGCGACTGGCAGCAGGTGAAGGAGGGTGAGCCGGTTCGCCGGACGGGGCGGGTGGCGAGCGTGCCGGTCGGCGAGGCCCTGATCGGGCGCATCGTCGACCCCCTCGGCAACCCGATCGACGGCGGCAGCCCGATCGAGACGAGCGAGTTCCGGCCGCTCGAGTTCAAGGCGCCCGGCGTGATCGAGCGACAGCCCGTCAAGGAGCCCCTCCAGACCGGTCTCAAGGCGATCGACTCGATGATCCCGATCGGCCGTGGCCAGCGCGAGCTGATCATCGGCGACCGCTCGACGGGCAAGACGGCGATCCTCGTCGACACGATCCTGAACCAGCGGGGGCAGGACGTGATCTGCATCTACGTCGCGATCGGCCAGAAGGGCTCGACGGTCGCGCAGGTCTACGAGCGGCTGCGGGACGCGGGCGCCATGGACTACACGATCATCGTCAGCGCGCCTGCCCACGAAGCGGCGCCGATCAAGTGGATGGCACCCTTCGCGGGCTGCGCCATGGGCGAGCACTTCCTCTTCAACGGCAAGCACGCACTCTGCGTCTACGACGACCTCTCGAAGCACGCGGACGCCTACCGGCAGATGTCGCTGCTTCTGCGACGCCCGCCGGGTCGCGAGGCCTTTCCGGGCGACGTGTTCTACCTGCACTCGCGCCTCCTGGAGCGGGCCTGCAAGCTGTCCGACGAGCTCGGCGGCGGCTCGCTCACGGCCCTACCGGTGATCGAGACGCAGGCGGGCGACGTATCCGCCTACATCCCGACGAACGTGATCTCGATCACCGACGGGCAGATCTTCCTCGAGGCGGACCTCTTCTTCTCGGGCGTGCGGCCGGCGATCAACGTCGGCATCTCTGTCTCGCGCGTTGGCGGCAACGCCCAGACGAAGGCGATGAAGAGCGTTGCCGGGCGGCTCCGCCTGGATCTCGCCCAGTACCGCGAGCTCGAGGCCTTCTCGCAGTTCGGCTCCGAGCTCGACGCCCAGACGCAGCGCGCGCTCGCGCGCGGCGAGCGGATGGTGGCGACGATGAACCAGCCGCAGTACAGGCCGTGGCCGGTCGAGGAGCAGGTCGTCGCGATCTTCGCCGCGATCCACGGCCACCTCGACGAGATCCCGCCGGCCCAGGTCGCCCGCTTCCAGGAGGAGCTCCGCGAGCACCTGCGCTCGGAAGGCTCGATCTACGGCCGGATTCGCGACGAGCAGAACCTGACCGACGAGACGGTGGAGCAGCTGCACGCCGAGCTGAAGCGCCTCTCCGGCATGTTCAACGTCGCCGAGGATGCGGGTCTCGTCGGCGGCTCGGCCCAGGCAGGCTAGGCGTGGCGTCGGTCCAGGATCTCAAGCGCCGCGTCCGCTCGGTCCGGAACACGCGCAAGATCACGAAGGCGATGGAGCTCGTCGCCAGCGCGCGTCTGCGACGCGCCCAGGCGCGGATCGAGGCGATGCGCCCCTACGCCGACCGGATGCAGGAGCTGATGGTCGGCGTCGCGCGAGCGGCGTCCACAAACCGCCCCGGTGGCCTGCCGCTGCTCGAACGCCGTGAGGTGCGCAGGGTGGCGATCGTCCCGCTCACCGGCGATCGCGGGCTCGCCGGGCCCTTCAACGCGCAGATCCTGCGGCACACCTTCGGGCTCGAACGGCAGCTGAGCGGGGAGGGTGCCGACGTCCGCTGGCTCGTCGCCGGCAAGAAGGGACGCTCGACGCTCAGCTTCCGCCGCTACGAGGTCGATCAGGCCTGGACCGGTTTCAGCGACCAACCGGCGTACTCCGACGCGCAGGCGATCGCCCACCGGCTCGCAGAGCTCTACGCCGCCAAGGAGCTCGATCGCGTGATCGTCGTCTACAACCACTTCGTCTCGGCGCTCGTGCAGCGAGTGGTCGAGCAGGAGCTGCTCCCGATCCCCGAGCGCGTGCTCGAGGCCGGATTCGAGGGAGCAGCCCCTCCGGAGCACGTCGGCGACTTCATCTACGAGCCGGAGCCCGACCAGATCCTCGACCGGCTGCTCCCGGTGTACCTCGAGACGGAGCTCTACCGGGCGCTGCTCGAGTCGGCTGCCTCGGAGCAGGGCGCCCGCATGACGGCGATGAGGAACGCCTCGAAGAACGCCGCAGACCTGATCGACGCGCTGACCCTGGCGATGAACCGCGCGCGGCAGGCCGAGATCACCCAGGAGATCCTGGAGGTCGTCGCCGGCGCGGATGCGTTGTCGGCGTAGGTTTTT
>JACDAS010000158.1 GCA_013695295.1 Actinomycetota bacterium
GCGACCCCTCGCGCGGCGCCCCACATGTCCTTGGTGGACACGTAGCGCCACCACCGGTTGTAGAAGCCGAAGAGGACGAAGACCACGAGCTTGATCGAGACGACGATCGCAATCGTGCGGTTGAACAGCGTGTCGTAGAAGGGCGGTAGGCCGTGGTCGAAGCGGAGCTGGAACGCGAGCCACCACGCCGCGGCAACGAGGACCGCGTCGGCAACGAGCTGCCAGACGCGATGGCGGTTGACGGGGATCACGAGGAGACGCCCACGGAGGCTGCCTCGCGGATCACCGCCACCACGCGCTCCTGCACGTCGGGCGGCACGCCGGCCCAGAGGGGGACCGAGAAGTTCTCGGCCGCGGCCCGCTCGGTCTCCGGCAGGGAGCCCGGCTCGTAGCCCAGGTACCGGAGCGCCGGCTGCAGGTGGAGGGGCGTCTCGTAGTAGACGCCCGAGGCGATTCCGGCGTCGGCGAGTGCGGCGCGAAGGCGCTCGCGCTCGGGCGAGCGGCTCACGAAGAGGTGGTAGACGTGGCCTGGCTCGTCCTCGGGCAGCTCGCAGGCCTCACCCAGCCCGAGCTCGGCGTAGCGGGCGGCGGCCTCGCGCCGGGACGCGTTCCACCCGGTGAGGCGCGGGAGGAAGACCCGGAGCGCGGCAGCCTGAATCTCGTCGAGGCGGGAGTTGTAGCCGATGAACTGGAAGTCGACCTTGTCGCGCGAGCCGTGAAAGCGCAGCATCCGGACGCGCTCGGCGAGCTCCTCGTCGGTGAAGGCGACGAGGCCGCCGTCTCCGATCCCGAAGAGATTCTTCGTCGGGTAGAAGCTGTACGTGGAGGCGACACCGGTCGTCGCCGTCCCGCCCGCGCCGAAGGCCTGCGCGGCGTCCTCGACGATCGTCACGCCGAGCTCGGCGAGCTCCGCGAGCGGCGCCGGGCGGCCGAAGAGGTGGACGGGGATGATCGCGCGGGTCCGCCCGGTCACGCGCGCTGCGACATCGGCGGGATCGAGGTTGAGCGTCGCCGCGTCGATGTCCGCGAACACCGGAGTCGCCCCCCGGCGGGCGATCGACTCCGCCGTGGCGTAGAAGGTGAAGGCGGGGCAGATTACCTCGTCCCCGGGCCCGATCCCGAGCGCGTCGAGCACGAGCACGAGCGCGTCGGTGCCGTTCGCGACGCCGACCGTCTGGGGGACGCCGAGGAACGCCGCGGCCTCGCGCTCGAAGGCCTTCACGTTCGGGCCGAGGATGAACTCCCCCGAGTCGAGCACGTCGGAGATCCGCTCGCGCAGCTCCTGGAGCAGCGGCGCGTACTGCGCCTTCACGTCGACGAGAGGGATCTTCTTCACCAGGGGGCCCGTTTAAGGGCCTGTCCGAAAAGTGCGCCGGGCTCCTGCCGCGCGACAAGCGGCGCGCTGCGGCGTCCTCAGTCGCCCCAATATGCCCGCATATTGAGGCTCCCTGCGTCCTTGCATCGCTTGCTTCTCGCACGGCATGAGCGGCAGCCCTCTCTCCGGACAGGCCCTAAGGGGTGGTCGGCTTCTCCGCACGGCGCATCCTAGACGAGCGCCGGCGCCAGAGCAGGGCGGCGGCCCCCACCACGAGGAGGGCGGCGACCGCGATCTCGACGTAGCGGAAGTCGTGGTGGAAGCGCTCGTAGCCGGTGCCGAGGCCCCACCCCACGCCCGCCAGGGCGAAGCACCAGATCGCGCTCCCGAGCAGGGTCAGCAGGATGTACGGGCCGAACGGCATCCGGAAGATCCCGGCCGGAACCGAGATGAACGAGCGCACGACCGGCGTCAGCCGGCCGACGAAGACGGCCCAGTCGCCGTGGCGGTCGAACCAGCGCTCGGCCCGGTCGAGCCGCTCCGGCGTCAGGTGCAGAGGCCTGCCGTGGCGCTCGAGCAGCGGCCGCCCGCCGGCGAGCCCGAGCGCCCAGCCGCCCGCCGAGCCGAGCGTGTAGCCGAGCGTGCCGGCGAGCGCCAGGGTGAAGAACACCCAGAAGGGCGTCTCGACGCGGCCGCCGAGAACGTCGATCCCATTCGCCGAGAAGGCGCCGGCCGCGATCGCCCCGGCCGAGACCATGACGAGCTCGCTCGCCGCGGGGAGCACGGCGTCGATCAGCATCAGGCCGAACACCGCGTACAGCCCGTGGTCGCCGACGAAGGAGGCGAAGGACGACGAGATCGAGGCTAGCGGCACCGGCTAGGGCTTCGGCTTGGGCGGCTTCTTCGCCAGGACGCGGACCCCGAAGGGCGCCGTCAGCTCGATGCTCCCGAACGAGTTCGTGGCCCGGACGCGGAGCACGTAGCGCCCCGGATAGACGAAGCTGCCGTTGCGGTTTCGGCCGTCCCAGACGAGCGTCAGGCGGCCCGGGCTCTGGCGGCCCGAGAGCACGGTCGCAAGCGGCGCGCCGGTTGGCGTCTCCACCGCTGCGGAGATCGTCGCGCTGCTGGACAGGGTGACGGCCGCGAGCGCCCGGGGACGCTCGCGCGGGATCGCGAGCAGCTTCCGCTCGGCGCGCAGGAACCCGAGCGTGTTGTTCAGGGTGAACGTGCGCGAGACGGTCGAGACCCGCTCGAGGTCGTCCGTCGCCGTGATCGACCAGCGCCAGCGCCCCTGCACCTCGGCGGCGCCGGCCGCCGTGCGGCCAGCGAAGCTCAAGGGGTAGGTGCCGGGATCCTTCGGGCCCGACTCGGTGTGGCGCGCGGCGCCGTCCGGCCCGACGAGCGACACGCTCACCACCGAGGGGCGGACGAGCTTGTACGAGAGCTCCTGCCGCTCGTCGACACCGTCTCGATTCGGGCTCATCGCGGCGAGGAGCGGCGGCGGGGCGTAGGCGCCGAAGTAGAAGATCGAGAGCGCCTCCGAGACCGGCCGCTCGCCGGCCGGGTCGGACGGCCTGTTCAGGAGCTGCCCGTCGAAGGCCATCGTGGTCGAGCCGCCCGCGTCGAGCGCCGAGCCGCTGACCGCGCCGAGGCGGGCGAGCGTCTGGGCGAGCTCGAAGTTCGTCATCCCGACGCTGTAGCCGGGCTGGCGCCCGTCGACGGCGATCAGGATGATCCGCCCGTCGGCGCGCTGGCCGACCCCGGTGCGCGGGTTTCGCGGCAGCAGCTGCTCGGGCGTGAAGACCTCGAGCGCTCGGAAGACCGGCTTGCCCTCGCGGACGATGATCGGCCCGCCGCCGAGCGCGTCCACGACCTCCGACCAGTCGGGTTTCAGGATCAGCCGCACCGCGGCGATCTGCCCGACGGGGGCCTCCGCTGCGAGCTTCGCCGCCTGCGTCCCGCGCGCGACGAGAATCGCGCCGCCCGCCGGAATCTGGGTGCCGCCGTTCTGCGCCGTCTGGACGACCGGGCCCGACACCTCGATGTTGGCGACGGTCGGCGGCAGGGGCGAGATCACGACCTCGTAGGCGCCCGGCACGGCGGGGGTGGCGGGGCCCCAGGCCGGCGTGTACAGGGAGATGCCGTTCGGTCCAGGCGGCTCGTTGAGCGCCAGCAGGGGACGGCGCTGACCCGAGCCCTGCCAGGTCCCGAACAGCGACAATCGCTCGACGCGCAGGTTGCCGCCCGAGTCGATCCCGATCGTCGAGCGGTCGGGCGAGGGCCGGTGCTCGAGCACGCCGTCCCGGATCAGACCGCCCGTCGGATGCCCGTCCTGCCAGTTGAAGAGGTCGCCGTTGACCCCGGCCACGGTTGCGATCGAGGAGACGTCCTGCTGCATCGAGGTCACCGTCTGGAGGCCCTGAATCATCCCGTTCGAGAGGACGGGCTTGAGGGCGTGGAGCCCGCCGGGCCGGGGAGCGGTCAGCACGTGGATCACGACCGGCCCGCGACTCGTGAACTGGACCTGCTTCTCGTAGACGACGCCCGGCATCAGCAGCCGCGGAGCGGCGGCCGCGGGCGCGGCGACGAGCAGCGCGAGAGCGCCGGCGATCAGGATCCTGGGCAGCACGAGCGGCCCTCCCAGGTTAGCCACAGCCCGCGGGCCTCCTGCGTTACCTGGGCCCGCGCAGACATACATGAACCCCGCGCAGACCCTCCGGCTTCGCCGGAGGCCTGCACGCTATGAAGGTCTTTCGGGCTTTGGGCGCGCAGCGGACCGCGGCGTCGGCGCGCGCGGCGTCGGCGCGGCTTCCGGTGAGGCTCACCCCGGACGACGAGGGTCTTATGATCCCCCCGGCAGCTGGTCGAAGAGTGTCCAGCCGGAACTGGAGGTCAGATATGCCCAAGGCGTCGAAGGCGAGCGCTTCGCAGGAACAGCGGGTCGAGGGAATCGCTGACGATCGTTCCGAGGAGCTTGGCGGTTACACGGTCTCGTTCACGTCGTTCCTGGGTGACCTGGACGGCGCGCCGATGCTTCGAGGGGCACCTAACGATCAGTGCCAGTGCCCGCACTGGGGCTATGTGTTCAAGGGCAAGATCGCGTTTCGGTTCGCCGACCGCGAGGAGACATACGAGGAGGGGGATGCCTTCTACGCCCCGGCGGGGCACACGCCGCTGACCTACGAAGGCGCTGAGGTCGTGATGTTCCAACCGACCGATGAGCTGGCGAAGAC
>JACDAS010000159.1 GCA_013695295.1 Actinomycetota bacterium
CGCCCCGCTCGCGCACTGCCAGCGACGCCTCGCTCTCGCGGTCGCCGTAGGTGACCACGAAGGGCACCTTCTCGAGCTCGGCGTCGCGGACCCGCCGCCCGAGAGTCTCGTCCCGCTCGTCCACGTCAGCCCGGAAGCCCTCGTCCTCGAGCCGGGAGCGCAGCCGCTCGGCGGCGTCCCGGTGATCCTCGCCCACCGGCAGCACCCGCACCTGGACGGGCGCGAGCCAGAACGGAAAGGCGCCGCCGTAGTGCTCGATCACGATCCCGAGGAAGCGCTCGACCGAGCCATAGAGCGCGCGGTGGACGACGACGGGCGCGTGCTCGCGGTTGTCTCGCCCCATGTAGGTGAGCTCGAACCTCGTCGGCATCTGGTAGTCGATCTGGATCGTCCCCATCTGCCAGCCGCGGCCCAGTGAGTCGTCCATGAAGAGGTCGATCTTCGGCCCGTAGAAGGCCCCTTCGCCGGCGGCGATCGTGAACGGGATCCCGTGGCGCTCGAGCGCGGCCTGGAGCGCCCGCTCGGCCCTCTCCCACGTTTCGTCCTCGCCGAGACGGTTCTCCGGGCGGGTCGCGAGCTCTGCCCGGGCGCCCATCCCGAACAGCTCGTACAGGTAGCGCACGTACTCGATCATCGAGTCGATCTCGCCCTGGATCTGATCCTCCTCGCAGAACACGTGCGCGTCGTCCTGGACGAAGAGCCGCGCGCGGAGGAGCCCGTGCAGCGTGCCTGCGAGCTCGTTGCGATGCAGCGGCGCCGCCTCGGCGAAACGAAGCGGCAGGTCCCGGTAGCTTCGCAGCCGCTCGCCGTAGAGGAGCATGTGCCCGGGGCAGTTCATCGCCTTGACCCCCATCGGGTGGTCGTCCACGTTGAACCGGAACATCAGCTCCTGGTACTTCGGGATGTGCCCCGAGGTCACGAAGGTGCGCTCGTCGTAGATCAGCGGCGTGCGGACCTCGAGGTAGCCGCGCCTCGCGTTCTCCCGCCGGCGGATCGTGTCGAGCTGCGTCCAGAGGACGGTCCCCTTCGGGTGCCAGAACGGGGCTCCGGGCGAGCGCTCGGAGAAGTGGAACAAGTCGAGCTGAGGCCCGAGCCGCCGGTGATCCCGCCGTCTCGCCTCCTCCAGCCGCTCCAGGTGCGCGTCGAGGTCTGCCTGCGAGTAGAACGCGGTGCCGTAGATCCGCGTCAGCTGCGCATTCTTCTCGTCACCGCGCCAGTAAGCGCCGGCGAGCCCGGTCAGCTTCACTGCCCTGATCGGACGTGAGTCCTGGAGGTGCGGCCCCTTGCAGAGGTCCGTGAACTCGCCCTGCGTGTAGAGCGAGATCGGCCCGTCGGCCGTGTCGACGAGCTCGACCTTGTAGGTCTCGCCCTCCTCCTCGAAGCGACGCTTCGCCTCGGCTGCGGGCACCTCGCGGCGCTCCCAGGCGCGACCCTCCGCGAGCTGGCGCCGGATCTCCGCCTCGATCCGCTCGAGATCGGCCTCCGCGATCGGCTCGGGGAACTCGAAGTCGTAGTAGAAGCCGTGCTCGATCGGCGGCCCGATCGCGATCTTCGTCCCCGGGAAGAGGCGCCGCACGGCCTCGGCGAGCAGGTGCGCGGTCGAGTGGCGAAGCACGGCGAGCGCGTCGGGGTCGGCGGTGTCGCGGGTGGTCAGGATCTGCACCTGCTGCCCGTCCTCGAGCGGCAGGCGCAGGTCCTGCACGTGCCCGTTCGTCCGCACGAGGACCGCCTGCTCGGCGAGCCTGGGGCCGATCGCCGCCGCCGCGTCGCGCCCGCTCGCCCCCTCCGGAAGCTCCAGATCCGAGCCGTCTGGCAGGATGACGCGCATGACCGAAGAGGATACTCAGCACCCCCGCGAGGACGATCGCAACGACGAGCTCGAAGGCTCGCCCGTTCCCGACCCCGAAGCCGAGGGCGCGGGCGCCGAGGACGACCCGGGCGCGGACTGAGCTCTAGCCTCCGGCCGCCTGCCGCACGGCGCTCCGCACGCCGGCCCGGCCCAGCACCTCGACGTACGCGATCTCGCCGCCGACGACGTCGAGGATGACGGCGCCCCCGGGATCGTCGATCGTGACCTCGTCGCCGCGGCGGAACCACCGCCTCATCGGGGTGACCGTGTAGAAGCTGCCGCAGAGCTCGTTCTCGCAGGCACAGGCGGCCGTGATCTCGAGCCCGTCGAGCTGCCGGACGAGCTCGGGCCGGCCGAGCGTCTCGAGCCCGTCCCGGAGCAGCACGGCTAGGTCTGGAAGCACGTCGGCGACCCGCGGCCTGGCGTTCACCAACTCACTCTCGCACCGTTTTCGGGTCCGGGCAGCGGGTAATCAGATCCAGAGCACGCAAACTGAGGAGGAGAAGATGGGAAAGAGCATCCGCGACGTGATGACCTCGAACCCGACCACGATCGGCGCGGACGAGCCCGTGACGCGAGCCGCCAGAATGATGCGAGACGAGGACGTCGGAGTGGCCCCGATCGTCGACGGCGACCGGCTGGTCGGCACGGTGACCGACAGGGACATCACGATCCGCGTCGTCGCCGAGGGCAAGGATCCCGAGACGACGAGCGTCCGCGAGATCGCGTCGACCAGGCTCGTCACGATCGACCCGCAGCAGGATCTCGACGAGGCGATCCGGCTGATGGCCGAGCACCAGGTCCGCCGCCTGCCGGTCGTGGAGGAGGACGGCCGGCTCGTCGGCATCGTCGCCCAGGCGGACGTCGCGCGCGAAGGTGACGACTCCCAGACCGGCGAGGTCGTCCAGCAGATCTCCCAGTAACGAGGACGGTCGAATGCCCAGCAAGAAGGCGAACGTCAAGAATGAGAAGCAGTACGAGGCCCTGAAGGACAAGGGCATGTCGAAGGAGCGCGCTGCGAAGATCGCCAACTCGCCCGGAGCCTCGAGTCGAGGCGGCAAGAAGTCCGGCTCGGGAGGAGACCCGAGCCAGGGCGGCACGACGGCTCAGAAGAAGGCGGCGGGGCGCAAGGGCGGCAAGGCGGCCGCGAAGAAGAGCTCCTGACCGGGCCCCGTCGGACCACAAAAAACGCCAGATCCGGTTGACCCGAGGGCCGACCGGATCTGACACCTGCAATCCTATGCGGGAGCCGGCGGCGCTGTCAAGCGCCAACTACTCGAGCAGGAGCGAGTCCGTCGGCGCGTAGTCGTCGGTGAGGGTCGGCACGTCGTCGATCCGCACGGCCCCGTCGAGCCGATTGCGAATCGGCTGGGTCAGATCCGGGGCCGTCCGGACACCGGCGCGGATCCGCTTCCAGCGCCCGATCAAGAAGCTCTCGCGCGGCGCGGGCCCGTCCGTGGAGACGAGGATCAGGTTGAGCGCTGCGTCGTCGAGAGCCCCCTCGCCCTCGACTACCGGATGGACGAGCACGGTCGGGAAGACCGTGCGGTAGGTGCGGTAGACGGAGCGGAAGAGCTTCGAGCCGGAGCCGCGCACCGCACCGATCAGGTTGGTCACGATCACGCCTCCGGGTGCGAGCCTGCTCCGCGCAAGCTCGAGGAACTCGCGCGTCGTCATGTGGAAGGGGATCCCGTCGCCGAAGTACGTGTCGATCACGATCA
>JACDAS010000226.1 GCA_013695295.1 Actinomycetota bacterium
ACTCCTTGAGCCCCTCGGGCCTGTGGATGCCGTAGCTGAACTCGTCGAGGGCGTCCTGGACGTCGGCGACGAGCACGTCGTGGCTGCCACCCTGCACGCTCGTCCGCAGGGACACGAGCGGTGCGACCGCGCTCGAGAAGCTCCTATGGCTGACGATCAGGAAGTCGGCGTGGTTCGTCGCCGCGTTCAGGGCGGAGGGCACGTTGTTCTCGAAGCCCGCCGGGTTGCGCGCCGCGGTGTCGTGGAGGGCGAGCAGCTTCCGGAACGCGCTTGCGTCCGCCACCGTGAGCGAGTAGCCCGACCCGTCCGGCTGGATCGTTGGCCGCAGCTCCGTGGGGTTGGCCGGATCGGTGATGTCGAGCAGCCGAACCTGGGGGCTCGTGAAGCCCGTGACGCGGGCACCCTGGCTCGCGGGCACGGAGAAGCTCAAAGTGCCGCCGTCCGCCCGGTAGAGGTGCTGGTAGGTGAGCTTGATCCGGTCCAGGAAATCGAAGTCGTTCGGCCCGCCCGTCGGCGCGGCCGTGACCGTGTTGTTGCCCTCGACCAGCACCCCGCCGGGGATCGCGAACGTCCCCACGCCGCTCGACTGGCCGTAGAGGGTGAACGACCCGACGGACGTGCCGTTGACGCTGACCGCGATCGTGTGGGACTCCAGCGACAGTCCCTGCACGCCGACCTCCACCGTGCCGGCGGTCGACGCGGGATCGAGGTTCTGCACGGGGATCGTCTGAGGGGGGGCGGAGCCCGGGCCGAGAAACGGCCCGAAGAAGTTCTCGAGGGCGCCATTCAGGATGCTCTTCTCGTAGTACAGCCGTGGCTTGCGCACGACGTCGAAGGCGAAGTTGGCCGCGAGCGGAGCGCCGGTCGCGGCCGCCTGCGTCACCGGGATGCGCCGTCCGGCGCTCGACCCGTTCACGAGCCAGTAGACGTTCGTGTCGGTCGTCGGCGTATCGAGGCCGGTGCCGTAGAACTCCATGAAGCCCTTCTTGACGGCGATCGGCACCTCGACGCCGTTGTTGTAGAGCTGGAGCTGGCTCGGTGTGCCGGTCGTGAACCCGTACTTCAGCACCTGCCGGGCGCTGATCCGGTACCAGCCGTCCTCCTTGACGAGGATCTTCATCGCCGGCTGTCCCGCGATCATCCACTGGGTGACGAGCGCCGTGGTAGCCCGCTGCGGCGCGGAGGGCTGGGCGAGCGCCGGCGTCGCAAGAACGCATGCGAGCACCGCACCCACCAGGATCCCTCTTCCTCTCAGCCGCAAAGCCAGCCCACGGTAGCACGTTTCTCGGGAGATCGGGGTCCGCCGGGCAGGCGCCTCCGCGGACTCGTACGGTAGGCGGGAATGGAGCTTCAAGAAGGCCGCGAAGTGCCGCCCGAAGGCATCTTCCTCGCACGGCCCGAGGCGGTCCGAGCAGGCGAGCTTCTGGCGGTCAAGGACCTCTTCGACACGGCCGGCCTGACGACGACGTACGGCTCGATTCTGTTCGCCGACCACGTCCCGGTCGGCACGGCCGAGGCCGTCAGGAGACTCCAGCTGGCTGGTTACGCCCTCGCGGGCAAGACGAACCTGCACGAGTTCGCCTACGGCGTCACGTCGCAGAACCCGCACTTCGGGCACGTCCCGAATCCGACCGCCCCCGGGCGCATCGCCGGAGGCTCGAGCGGTGGGTCGGCTGCAGCGCTCGCCGCGGGGCTCGCCGTCGCCGCGCTCGGCTCGGACTCGGGCGGCTCGATCCGCATCCCCGCAGCGTGCTGCGGCGTCGTCGGCTTCAAGCCGACCTTCGGCCTCGTCTCGCTCGAGGGCTGCTTCCCGCTCGCCCCGAGCTTCGACCACGCCGGGCCGATGGCCCGCTCGGTCGGAGGCTGCACCGCGATGATGGCGGCGCTTGCAGAGGCTTTCGCGCCGATCGAGGTCGCGCTCGACGAGCTCGAAGTCGGCCTCGCCTGGACGGAGCTGGCCGATCCACTCGTGCGCGAGTGCGTCGAGGCCGCGGCGGCGCGCTTCCCGCGGCTTCGCCGGCTCGACCTCCCGCTTCCGGACGACGTCCACCCGGTGTTCATGCGCGAGGTCGCGGACGTCCACCGCGAGCTCTTCGCCGAGCACGCGGACGCCTACGGCGAGAACGTGCGCGCGAAGGTCGAGCTCTGTCTTCGCGTCGCAGACGCCGAGTACGAGCGCGGCCTTCGCGCGCGCGAGGACTACCGGCAGGCGTTCGAGGCGGCGACCCGCGGCGTCAACCTGGTCGCCACGCCCACGCTCGGCCTCGTCGCCCCGCCCTCCGGGGTCGACGAGCGCGGCGTGCGGGAGGCCCTGATCCGCTTCACCTACCCGTTCAACGCGCTCGGCTGGCCGGCTCTCGCCCTGCCGTGCGGAGCGGCCGAGCACGGCCACCCCGCCTCGATCCAGCTCGCGGGCACGGCCGGGGCGGACGCGCTCGTCCTCGCCGCCGGCGAGGCGCTCGAGCGCGCGCTTCGAGCGGCGCCGACGGCGTCCTCACCCCGCCCGGGCCAATAG
>JACDAS010000192.1 GCA_013695295.1 Actinomycetota bacterium
TGTTGACCGCCTCGACGCCCCGGAGCGGGAGCAGAGGCACGAGGTAGCTCCCCTGCAGGCGCCACATCTTGTACGGCGTCTGGACCGGCTTCGAGACGGAGCGCAGCGAGTCGGCCTCGGGGTCGCCGGCGAGCAGCTCCACCGCCTCGTCGATCCGCGCGGCACGGCGCAGCGGGGTCGTCGCCCGCAGGTGGACGACGAGCTCTGGCTCGTACCCCTCGACCGCGAGCGTCTCGAGCGCGTGGCGGAAGACCTCGAGGTCAGTTGCAAGGTCTCCGGCGAGCTCGGGCGGGCGGATGAACGGCACCTCCGCCCCCGCCGAGCGGGCGGCCGCCGCGATCTCGGCGTCGTCGGTCGAGACGACCGTCCGCGTGATCGTCCGCGCGTCGAGCGCATGCTGGATCGAGTGCGCGATCAGCGGGCGGCCCGCGAGGGGCAGCACGTTCTTCCGAGGCAGCCCCTTCGAGCCCCCGCGCGCGGGGATCAGAGCGAGGACCTCCACCGCGTCACCTTAGACCTCCGAGGTACCTCTGACACTCCTCCGAGGTGTGTCAGAGGAAGCGCCGCGGGCCGGCCGGGAGCTCAGTGCAGCCGGAGGAAGTCCTCGACGAGCGCCCGGGCCTCCCGGCTCCGGCTCATCAGCTGCACACCGTGATCGACCCCGGGCACGATCCTGAGCGTCTTGTCCGGCGAGGCGGTCGCGTCGTAGAGCTGCTGCGCCTCGTCGGGGTAGCTACCGAAACCGGTGTCGTCCTTTCCGGCCACGAAGAGGACCGGCACAGTCAGTCGCTTGACCGCGACGTCCGCGCCGAGGAAACCGGCACCGCCGGACAGGCTCACGACGCCGTCCACCGGAGGACGCACGTTCGCACCGGCGACGAGGACGGCCGAGGCGCCGATCGAGGCGCCGACGAGGAACACCTTTTTCGCGCCGAGTCCGCGCGCAACTTTGGCAGCGGCGGCCACGTCGCCCGCGTATCGGCGCGACGGAAAGGGAGCGTTCTGGGATTCTCCGGCGCCTCGGAAGTCGAGGGCGATCGCCAGGTAGCCCAACCCGGCAAGCCGCCGCGCGTACGGAACCCACTGGCAGAGGTCGCTGCGCGTCTGATGCGCGAGGACGACCGCGGCGGTGCCCTTCCCGAATCGGTGGGCGGCAAGCCGCGTTCCGTCAGCCGCGCGGAAGCGAAGCTCGCCCGTCTTGGCACAGTCATGCTTGAAGGCGGAGACGCCGGCGCCCGCCCCCAGGCCGAGCGCGCTGGCGGCCAGCGCCGCCACGATCGCCGCTGCTCTCACGACCAATGGGACGCCGCCTCGCGCAGGGAGTTAGGCACCTATGATCGCGTCCTCGTGGACTTCGCGGAGGCCGCACGCAGGTGGGTCGAGACCTGGCGCCGCGGGTGGCCGGCGAAGGACGTCGACTCGATCGCCGCTCTCTATTCCCCCGAGGCTGCCTACCGGGCGCTGGCGTTCCGTGAGCCGGACCGGGGCCTCGGCGGCGTCCGGCGCTATCTCGAGCAGAACTTCGCCGCCGAGCACGAGCTCGAGTGCTGGTTCGGGGAGCCGGTGATCCAGGGAGACCGCGCGGCCGTCGAGTGGTGGGGAACCTGGATCGAGGAGGGCACGCGATTGGCGATGGCCGGCGCGACGGTTCTTCGCTTCGACACAGCAGGCCTCGTGGTCGACCATCGTGACTACTGGAACCAGCCTGATCGGCCGGAGCGACCGTACTCGGGGTGGTGAAAAGCTAGGAGCTCTCACGGACGAACGAAGGTCGCGCGCACCGACCTCGCCGCCGAGAGGCGAACCGAGCACGGGACGCGGCCCTTGCAGGCGCCCGACCAGCCGGCGAACCGCGAGCGGGCGGCAGGGGTGACGCGCAGCGCGACGACCGAGTCGCGCGTGAAGGTGAAGCGGCAGGCTGCCGGGCAGGAGATGCCGGCCGGCCGGCTCGTGACCTTCCCGGCCGCGCCGCGGCGGCGGACGACCGAGACGCTGAGCGCGGCCTGAAAGGCGAAGCGAGCGACGACGGAGGTCGCGGCACTCACCGTCACCGCGCAGGAGGCTGTCCCCCTGCACGCGCCTCCCCAGCCGAGGAACCGTGCGCCGGGCTGCGGGCTGGCCCGGAGCGTCACCGCCGACCCGCCGTCCCACAGGATCGAGCAGGCCACAGGACAGGCGATTCCCGGCAGGTCGCTGACGACCGACCCAGGCCCCTGCAGGCTCACGGTCAGCGGCTGCTGCAGCAGGTCGAGCCGGCTGAGCCAGCCCGAGTCCTGGACGTCGAACCAGGACCCGGTGTGTCCGTAGTAGTCGTCACGACCGGCGTCGAGCACGAGCTGGGACAGGCCCTGGCCCCGGGACACCGGGTACATCAGGTCGTTCTCGAGGTCGCACGGGTGGCTCGGATCGCCGGGACAGGGGTGCAGCGGGCCGGGTGAGACGAGCGCGCCGAGATTGTGGACGAGCTCGTGCGCGGCGACGCTCGCCGTGACAGCCTCCAGCCCGAGGTCCTCCGGCCGGCAGACCGTGCCGAGGAAGACGGCCGCGACCGCCCTGCTCCCTCCCCGGTCCGGGAGCACGGGGCTCTGCCCGCACACGCCCTGATTCTCGACCGGCCCGTCGTAGAAGAGGAGGATCTTCTTCGCCGGGTCGTCGAAGCCCGCGGCCGCCAGGTCGGTCGCCAGCCGCAGGAACCTCGAGTCGAGAGGCGCGAAGTACGCGCCGTCGTGCGCGAGCTGCACGCGCGAGATGTCGAGCTGCCCGAAGCCGGGCTCGCAACCCGGGAACGGGAAGAGGTCGAAGCGCGGCGACCGGGCGGGGTCCTGTCCTCGCCACCACGCGTCGATGCCCGCCACGTCCGAGGCGATCAGCGACGCGAGCGAGGCGAACCGGTCCGCTCCGCCGGCGGGAATGGCATAGACGACGTGCACCTGCCGCCCGCTCGAGCCCTCGGGCTTGCGGTCGGCTCCGGCCGCGTCCGTGCCGCACCAGCGAACGTGCGTCGCCGGCCGGAGGCCCGTGCCCGGTGCGAGCGGGCGCTGCACGCGGATGGAGGCGGGTGCGGAGGGCGGTTTGGCAGGCGTCCCCGCTGCCCCGGTCAGCGCGGCGGCGACGCAGGCCGCGAGGGCCGGCAGACCCGCGAAGAGACCCCTCCCCACGACCGGACCCTATTTGCCTGCGAAGATGATCCGGAGCGCTTCCTCCACGCAACCCCGCCCGCCGCACCGCTCGAGCACCCGGTCGGCAGCGGCCTTCGCCTCCTCGGCCGCGTCGGCGGGGGCGAGCCCCAGCCCGACGAGCTCGAGCGCAGGAGCATCGCGCGCGGCATCGCCGACGTAGCAGATCTGGGCCAGGGGGACGTCGAGCGCGGTCGAGACGCCGTGCACCGCCGCCGCCTTGTCGCGGTGGCCCGCGTACACGTGCTCGATCTCGAGCTTGCGCGCGATCGCGTCCACGATCGGCGTCTCCTCACCGGTCACGAGCACGACGTCGAGCCCCTTCCTCCGCGCGGCGAAGATCGCGTCGATGTCCCGGAAGAACAGGGCCTTCGACTCCCGGCCCGCTTCGTCGAGGACGACCTCGCCGTTCGTCAGCACCCCGTCCACGTCGAGCGCGAGGACGCGGATCATCCGACCCGCCGCAGCTTCTCCATCACGGGCCGCTCGCTCTCGTAGACCCGCTTCTCGCCGTCTCCGCGCGCGCGCTCCCAGGTGCGAATCTCGCGCACGAGCCGCGCGATCCCCTGCGGCTCGACCGACGCGGCCTGGTCCGAGCCCCACATCGCCCGGTCGAGCGTGATGTGCCGCTCCACGATGCACGCGCCGAGCACGACCGCCGCGAGCGTCGTGTAGAGCCCCACCTCGTGCCCGGAATAGCCGACGGGAACGCCGTAGCGCTCGGCGAGACGCGGGATCACTCGGAGATTCAGCTCGTCGGGGCTCGAGGGGTAGGTGCTCGTCGTGTGCATGAGGATCAGCTTGTCCCGCCCGAGGATGTCGACGGCGCGGTCGATCTGCTCCAGCGAGCTCATCCCGGTCGAGAGCACGATCGGCCGGCCCTTGGCACGCGTGTGCTCGAGCAGCCCGTCGTCGGTCAGGGAGGCCGAGGCGATCTTGTAGCAGGGCGGGTCGAAGCGGTCGACAAAGTCGACGGAGCCCTCGTCCCAGCAGGAGGCGAGCCAGGGCATGTCGAGGCTGCGACAGAAGGCGGCCACCTGCTCGTAGTCGTCCGCCTCGAACTCGAGCCCGAGCTTGAGGTCGCGGTTCGTGTCGCCGAAGGGGCTCTCGCGCGGGCGGTCGAGCTCGTCGGCCGCGTAGACCGTCTCGATCGTCCGCTTCTGGAACTTGACCATGTCGACGCCCGAGCTCGAGGCGGCACCGATCAGCTGCTTGGCCACCATCACGTCGCCGTTGTGGTTGATCCCGATGTCTGCCATGACCACCACGGGTCGGCCGGGCCCGACCTCGCGGTCGCCGATGCGGACGGGCGCGAGCTCCATGCTCATCCGGCCTCGACGAACGCTGCGACGCGCCGGTCGAGCTCGGCTGTGCGCTCGCGGAGCGCCTCGACCGCCCGTCGGAGCCGCGCCCGGACGTCGTCTGCGTCCCGGAGCGCCCTGCTCATCGCGGTGTAGGCCCGCTCGCCGACATCCGGGTCGAGCACGTCCACCGTCAGGTCGCCGAGACCGGCGTCTGCCATGAACTCGCGCATCCGGGCCTGCGAGACGAGCGGCACCGTCGGCGTGCCGAGGCCGATCGCCGGGTTCATCGAGTGGATCCGCATGCTGACCGCGAGACTCGCCTTCGCGTAGAGATCGTAGAAGTACGGCCCGTGCGCGGTCGGAAGACCCGCGTTGGCGGTCACCGTACGCAGCTTCAGCTCGTCTGGAAGCTGCGAGAGGAAGGCGTTCGTGAGCGGCAGGTCGCCGAAGCCGTGCGGTGCGAGGACGAGTTGCAGGTCGTGCTCGGCCGCAAGCCGCTCGAACGCCCTGGCGAGGCCGCTCAGGAGGCGCCCGCGCGCCCTCGTCCAGCCGCGGGTCCGCAGAAAGAGCGCCCGTAGCCGCTCCTCCGAGAGCGTGCCGCCGAGGCGCCGCCAGAACTGCTCGCGGAGCGCGCCGCCGAAGCGATAGAGCTCGTCCTCGGCGTTCAGCGAGACGATCACGTTCACCTTGCCGATGGCGAGCTCGGGGTGCCAGGCGTCCCGGACCGGGACGTAGAGCGCGGGATCCGGCGCCTCGAGAATCCGCTCGGACGGCCTGCCGAGCACGCCCTCGAGCCATTGCTTCGTGCCGTCGTTTCGAGCCGCGAAGAGCACGCGGTCGCTCGAGACGACGTGCTCCAGCATCCGCCTGAGGGCGCCCATGTGGTGGTAGCGCCGGTACGGCCACGTCCGCTGGGAGACGCCGTAGAAGACGATCGGCTTCTCGATCCGCTGCCAGAGCTCGAGCGGCAGGTCGAAGCGCGAGCCGGTCGCGGCGTAGCGCTCGCGGCCCTCGAAAGTGACGGCCCCGCCGACGAGCAGGGCGTCGCAGCCCGAGTTGAGCCGCTCCACGAAGCGCTCGTCGAAGCTCCGCAGGCCGCGGCTGTATTCGTCCCAGGGCTCGCGATCGAAGCGCACCTCGCCGGGCCAGTCCTCGCGGAGCACGCGCTCGAGCCCGAGGATCAGCGCCGCGTTGCCGATGTTGTTGCTGCGGTGGTTCGCGAGGTGCAGCAGGGTCGTCGCCACGGCAACTAGGAGAGGACGGCGGGCTCGGCTGCGGGCTCGATCGCCCAGGAGTGGTGGACGAGCACGGGACCGAAGTAGTCGGTGCTCGGCGGCAGGCGGTCGGTGCCGAAGAAGTCGCCCTCGCCGACGACGAGGCTGCCGGCCCGGTAGACCTTGTCCACGAGCTCGCGGCCCGCGAACAGGGAGAAGCGGAAGTCGTAGTGGCCGGGTGCCAGCGGCAGCTCCGGCACGTCGCAGACAAGGCGCCCCCGGGCCGGGGCCCGGCCGAGGCCGGGCGAGGCGACCTCGCTGACGAAGGAGAGGAGGCCCCGGTCGCCGCTGTCCGAGACGACGATGTTCGCCTTCAGCTCGTCGAGGTCGCCGCCGTCGGAGGCGTACTCGAGCACCAGGCGGAGCGCTGCCCCGGCGCGGATGTCCTCGACGGGCTGGCCCGCGCGGTCCTCGATCCGGAAGCTGGTGACCCGCACGCGCCCCGAGCCGACCCGGTCGAGCCGATCGGCCAGCGAGGAGTCCTCGCCGGAGCGCATCGCCCGGACGTACCGGTCGATCGCCTCGGCAGTCCGGCCGCTGAAGGCGATCCGGCCGTGGTCGAGCCAGATCGACTCCGGGCAGAGAGCTGAGACCGACGGCAGCTTGTGGCTGACGAAGAGCACGGTCCGGCCGCCGCCGGCGACCTCGCGCATCTTGCCGAGGCAGCGCTCCTGGAAGGCCACGTCCCCGACCGCCAGCACCTCGTCGACGACGAGGATCTCCGGCTCGAGGTGAGCCGCGACCGCGAAGCCGAGCCGAACCGCCATCCCGCTCGAGTAGAACTTGAGCGGCGTGTCGACGAAGCGCGCGACGCCCGAGAACTCGAGGATGTCGTCGAGCTTGCGGGTGATCTCCGAGCGCCGCATCCCGAGGATCGCGCCGTTCAGGTAGAGGTTCTCGCGCCCGGTCAGCTCGGGGTGGAAGCCGGTTCCGACCTCGAGCAGGGCTGCGACCCGGCCGCGGAGTTCGACCGTCCCCTCCGTGGGATCGGTGATGCGCGAGAGGATCTTCAGCAGCGTGCTCTTGCCGGCCCCGTTTCGCCCGACGATGCCGAGGATCTGGCCCGGCGCGACGTCGAAGGAGACCCCGTCGAGCGCCCAGAGCTCGTCGCGGACCTGTGCCGACCGCTCCCGGCGGAGCATCGAGGCCGCACCGCTAGCGAGCGCGTCTCTGAGGGTCTGGTAGCCCGCGCGCTGGCCGAGGCGGTAGCGCTTGCGGAGGCCCTCGGCCCTGATCGCGAGCTCGCTCACGGCCGCGAGAGGAGCTTGCGGTAGACGTAGAGCCTGCGCGCGAGGAGCGCCCGGCCCTGCCGGAGCCGCGAGTCGACGTTCATCGTCTCCCAGCGGTCGAGCGGGAGCCAGCTCCGAAGCAGGCGCGCACGGCTCGGAGTCGCGCCGCCGTTCCGCTCGTAGCCGAGCTCCGCGGCCAGCTCGGCGGTGGCGAGCTCGATGAACGCCGCCTCGCGGGGGGTGACGACGCCGTCGGCGGGTCGCTGCAGGTCAGCTATCGGGTGCTCCGGAGCCCGATTCGGCTGCTCCCGCAGATGCCTGCCGCCGAGCGCGGTCTGCAGCTCCGGCTCGGCGGGCGGGCGGATCCCAAGCCAGTCGCAGATCTCGGTGACGACGCGCGTCGGCTCGCTGCAGAGCTCCTCGTAGCGGACGAGCAGGTGCCGGTCCGGGTCACGACGGCCGACCCCGAGCACGTAGCGCGCGTGCGGCAGCCACCGGCGCTCGAGGAATGTGCGGAGCACGTCGCCACCCTGGAACCAGAAGGGCTTGCGCTTGACGACCATGTCCGTGCGCTTCAGGGAGGCGTAGTTGGCCGAGGGATCGCGCACGAGATGGAGGAGGCGGAGCCCGGGGAAGAGCTCGAGATAGCGCCCCGGGTCCTCGACCTCGATCGTCTTGAAGCCGTGAATCGCCTCGGGGGACAGGCCGGGCGGCGCGTAGGCCGCCCGGACGCCGTCGAGGAATGCCTCGAGCCTCCGCTCCGGAGGGCCGCTCGAGGCGCGGAGCGCGGCGAGGGGGTCAGCGTGGGGCTCGTGGCCCTCTTCGAGGCGCCCCAGGTAGGTCTCGCGCAGCTCGGCGAGCTGCCCCTCGGCCCAGCGGTCGAGCGAGCCCGGCTCCGAGGCGAGCCAGTCACGCAGCTCGAGGAAGCGGAGCTCGATCGGGTAGATCCAGAGGTCCGGGCTCCCGTCGAGCAGCCGCATCAGGAGCGTCGAGCCGTTGCGGCCGGCGCCGAAGATCCCGAGAGCGGCGCGCTCCTGCATCGGTCAAGGGTACGCGAAGGCCCCCCGGCCTATCCTTCGGCGTCGTGTCCCGCGAGACGCTGTTCGAGATCCCCTACGACCCCGACTGGGGCTACGAGCGCTCGTTCTTCCTCGACAACGAGCTCCGCTATACGAAGATGCACCGGCTGCTCCGGGAGTCACTCGGCGACCTCGCCGGACGTCGCGTGCTCGACCTCGGCTGCTGCCGCGGGCTGCTGCTCGAGCGCTTCCGGGCCTATCCCGGCATCGAGCTCGTCGGGCTCGAGATCGACCAGGAGGAGACCCGGCTCGCGCAGCGGCGCGGCCTCAACCCAGTGCGGCACCACATCAACCGCTTCGACGGCGACCGGATGGTCGCCAGCCTGCCCTTCGTGGCGGAGAGCGCCGACATCGTCCTCGCGGGCGAGATCCTCGAGCACATCGTCGACACCGAGGGGTTCCTGCGCGAGATCCGGCGCGTCCTCGTCCCGGGAGGTGCCGTCTGCCTGTCGACGCCCAACATCCTCTGGTTGAAGCACCGCCTAGGCGTCCTCCGTGGCCGGTACCCGGACGCCCTCGACTACCGGCTGCGCTACGGCGACGACTTCGGCCACGTGCGGCTCTTCGGGCCGGAGCAGCTCCGCTCGCTGCTCGCCGAGACGGGATTCTCGGACGTACGCGTGGTCGGCAAGCGGCTCGGGCCGATCTCGAGCCTCGAGACCCTGGCTGCCGCCGTCCTCGACCGGGCCGCCGACCGGCTGCCTGGACTGAGCGACAACCTGATCGCGGTGGCCTTGCGCGCCTGAGCTTCGCCAGGCGGTAGTCGCTTGACACGCGGGCCGAGTCGTGCGAGAGTACGCATCGTCAAGTCCCTGCAGGCCCTCGGGTCCGCGGGGATTTGGCATTTCTGGGGCCGGATCGGTCGCCGGCGCGGCCGCTCCAGGCCCCGGTTTTCCTTCAGGGCTCCCGGGCGTAGAGGGTGAGCGTCTCCTCGACCATGCGCGTCTCCGAGAAGCGCTCGCGGACCTGGCGGCGTGCCTCGCCGGCGAGACGGCGTGCCTCGTCGGGCGAGTCCAGCAGGCGGACGATCGCCTCCGCGAGTGCGGCGGGGTCTCGCGGCGGAACGAGCAGGCCGGTCTCGCCGTGAACGACCGTCTCCCGGATCCCTCCCACCGGAGTGGCCACGACCGGGACGCCGGCGGCCTGGGCCTCGATCACGGCGACGCAGAACCCCTCGAAGAGCGACGGGAAGGCGAAGACGTCGAACGAGGCGAGCAGCTCCGGGACGTCCGCTCGGGCGCCCGTGAACTGCACGTGGTCGCCGAGGCCGAGGCTCCGCGCCTGCGCCTCGAGCTCGTCCCGCAGCTCGCCGTCGCCGACGAGGACGAAGCGCGTATCGGGACGGCGCGCCACGACGAGCGCCGCCGCCTCCAGGAGGTACCGCTGGCCCTTTTGCTCGGCCAGGCGCGCGACGTGACCGACGAGCGACGCCTCCTGCCGGAGCGCGGGCTTGGCCGACCCGAAGCGGTCGAGGTCGATGCCGAGCGGCACGACGTGCCCGCGCGGACGGCCGTCGGTGACCCGGTCGGCCTCGGACGTGTAGATCACCTCCGGCCTCGTCGCCCAGCCGAGCCGCCACCAGAGACGGCCGGCGAGGTTGTCGCGCCGGGGCAGCTCGGGGGTGTGGTGGGTGACGAGCACCCGGGGAACCCGTGCGAGGCGCGCGGCGACGAGCGCCGGCGGCCAGACGTCGGTGACGTGGACGAGCCGGGGCCTCGCGCCACGAAGCAGGTCACGCAGCGAAAGACAGTCACGGACCGCCGAGCGCCCCGGGGGAAACGTCTCGACCTGGACACGAAGCCGCGAGAACGGCTCGAGCGCGGGTGTGTCGGGGAAGACGAGCAGCACTTCCTCGCGCTCGCGCGCGGCGCGCACGATCGACTCGACGTAGCGCTCGACCATTCCGAACACGGGTGCGCCGTGCAGGAACGCGATCACGCCACTACCTCGTCGAGGATCCCGGCGAACTCGCGGGCCGTCCGCTCCCACGTGAACCGCCGTGCCCGCTCGAAACCGCGCCGCCTCAGGTCATCCGCGAGGCCCGGCTCCTCGAGCACGCGCAGAAGCGCCGCGGCGAGCTGCTCGGTCGAGCGCGGATCGCAGAGGAGCCCCGCGTCGCCGACGACCTCGGGGATCGAGGAGGCGCTCGACGCCACCACGGGCGCTCCGCACGCCATCGCCTCGAGCGGCTGGTAGCCGAAGCCCTCGTAGAGGGTCGCGTCGAGGTAGGCCGCGGCCCCCGCGTACAGGCGCCGGAGCTCCTCGTCGGAGACGTACCCGACCAGGCGGACATGTCCCGGTGCCAGGCACCGCGAGCCGACGTTGCCCGCGACGACGAGCTCGAGGTCGCCCCCGACGGCCGCGCGTGCGGCTTCGAAGGCCCGCACGACGGTCTCCGTGTTGTCGCGCGGGTCCGGCGAGGCGAGGTTGAAGACGTAGCGGTCGCCCGTCTGCGGGGGCCAGGTCCCGGTGCCAGGCACCGGGACCTTGCCGAAACCGACATCGAGGCCCGGGTAGACGACCGGCACCCGCCCCCGAAGCTCCGGCACCGCCTCCTCGATCTCGCGTGCCGTCGCCTGCGACCCGGCCACGACTCGCGCCGCGCGCCGCAGGCTCGGCTTCCACAGTGCGGTGGTGAGGAGGTCGCTCGCGCGCTGGTACCGGCTCGCGGCCGCCCGCCGGCTCTCCTCGATCCTGTGCGTCGGCAGCTCGAACAGCCAGACGACGTAGCGCGTCCCGCCCCAGAGCGGAAGGCGGTCGGTCATCGTCACGACCGCGTCGAGGTGAAGGCGCGCGGCCGCCCGAGGCATCCCCCACTGCTGCCAGGCCAGGAGGAGTCGCTCGCGGGCGCGTTCGACCCGGACCCCGGTCGGGCGGATGAGAGCCGCTGCTTCCTCGCCGCGCACGAAGGCGACCAGCTCGTGCCCGGTCTCGAGCGCCGCCAGGCTCTCGATCAGCCGCCGCTGCGAGCGGGCAAGGCCCTTGCCCGCCGGCGCGACCTGGACGGCGTCAATCCCGACGCGAGCCACGGCGGCGGGTCCTGAGCCGGCTGACGATGTGCTGGGGCAGGAGGCTCTTCAGAGCGAGCGACAGCGACCGGCGCGAGGCATTCCCGGGCGACAGCGCGAGCCCGCGCCAGAGCAGCCGCCGCGCTCGCGGCAGATCGAGCTCGTCGTAGAGGTAGTCCCCGGCCGCGAGGTAGGCGCTCGAGCGGCCCTGGCGGGCGTGCGGCCGCAGCCTCTCCGGCAGCCCCTCCCCGGCCAGGAACTCGTCCGCGAAGCGAACGTAGTCAGCGGCCTTGCGAGCACCGCTCCCCATCGTCTTCGAGCCGGCGTGCGTGCGGTAGGTCGAGAGCGGGCGGGCGAGCCGCCGCACGGGCCCGAGTGCGCTCAGCCGGAGATAGAACTCGAAATCGAAGAAGTAGTAGCCGCGCTCGTTCAGCGGCCCCGCGCGCTCCCAGGCGCTTCGCCGCCAGAGCGAGCTCGGCTGGACGACGTGGTTGTCGGCGCGGCGAACCATCCGCTCGGGATCCCACGTGCGCGAGGGCAGGTAGCCCGTCTCGTGTGACTGCGCGTTCGTGTAGAGCGCGTCGCCGTAGACCATGACGACGTCAGGCTCGCTCTCGAGAGTGGCGACCATCGCGGTCAGGGCACCCGGAAGCAGCGTGTCGTCCGAGTTGACGAAACCCATGTACTCCCCGCTCGTCCGCTCGAAGCCACGGTTGATCGCAGCGACCTGGCCGGCATTCGGCTGCTGTGTCCACCAGGCGATCCGGTCGGCGTGGCGACGGACGATCTCGACGCTGCCGTCGGTCGACCCGTCGTCGACGACCACGTACTCGACGGCGGGGTAGTCCTGGTCGAGCACGGAGCGGATCGTCTCCTCGAGGAACTCCGCCTGGTTGTACGAGGGCGTCACGATCGAGACGACAGGAGTCATCCCGCGAGCAGCTCCCCGTAGAGCGCTGCGAGCCGCCGCGCCTGGAGCTCGATCGACAGCTCGCGCTCCGCCAGCCTCCGGGCACCGTCGCCCAGTCGCCCGCGCAGCTCCGCGTCCGAGAGCAGACGCCGCAGCGAGGCGGCGAGCGCCCCCGCATCGCCGGGGGGGACCAGCAGCCCCGTATTGCCGTGGCGCACGAGGTCGGGATTGCCGCCGACGTCGAAGGCGAGGCACGGCGTGGCGCAGGCGAGCGCTTCGACGAGCGCGTTCGAGAGGTTCTCCGCGAGCGAGGGCAAGACGAAGACGTCCGCTGCCGCGTAGGCCGCGGCCATGCCCGGTTCGTCGAGCCGCCCGAGCGCACGAACCGGTCGGCCCAGGTCGGGAGGCCGCCCCCCGGCCACGGCCAGGTCGAAGTCGAGATCGCCCAGTCGCGCAAGCGCCTCGCGCAGCACCGACGCGCCTTTGCGCCGGTCGGCGAGATCCGCCGCAGCGAACAGCACGGTCGGTCGGTCGGTCGGCCGCGGGGCCGGCCGGAAGACGCTCAGGTCGACGCCGTTCGGCACCACCTCGATCCGGAAGCGGCGCAGCAGCGGGCTCTCGCCCGCGAGCTGCGCGAGCCAGCGGGAGGGTGTCACGAGCGTCAGCCTCGCGTGCCGGTAGACGGTGCGCTTCCAGCGCCAGAGCGCCGCCGACGTATCGCGCGGCAGCGCCGGGTACTCCGCCAGGTAGGGACAGGAGCCGCAGCCGTGCCGCCAGCGCTCGCAGTCGAGCGAGTACGCGACGTGCCCTGTGAGCGCCCACTGGTCGTGCAGAAACCAGACCACCGGCTTTCGCCGCGAGAGGAACGGCAGCGCCGTGTGGCTGAAGTAGCTGCCGTGCGTGTTGTGCAGCTGGACGACATCGGCCTGGCGGAACCACGGATCTCCGGCGACGCCGAAGGACGACGGATAGAGGACGTACTGGAGCCCTAGCGGGTCGAGGAGCGACGAGCAGGCACGGTCGGCGGCGCGCCAGCCCGGGCCGCGCTTCAGCAGCCTGACGTCGCCATCCGCGGTCTGTCGGCGGCCGACCAGCATGCGGGCTGCGTGCCCCGATCGGCGGAGCTCGCGGTGGAGCCTGAGCGCCGTCCGCGCCGCGCCTCCGCCCGCGTCGGATTCGCTGATCTGGAGGACGTTCACAGCGGGGCTAGTCTAGGTCGGTGCCCAGGCTCCCCCGCACCCCCGTCCTCTACGTCCACCACCGCTCGGAGCTCGGCGGCGCGCCCGCGAGCCTGAGCTACCTGATCCGCGAGCTCGACCCGCAGGAGTTCGAGCCACACATCTACTGCCCGCCTGGGCCGGCGGCCGAGCTCTTCCGGCAGGCCGGCGCCCGCGTCCACACCGGGCCCGTCGCCGGCTTCACGCACATCTGGGCCAGCACCTACCGCGGACGGCGCTGGCTGCTCTTCCTGCGCGAGCTCGGCCTGCTGCCCCGTCACCTGCTCCGGTTCCGCCGGACCCTCCGCCGGCACCAGTTCGAGCTCGTGCACTTCAACGACTCGCCGCTGATCCCGGCCGCGTGGCTCGCGCGGCGCGAGGAGCTGCCCGTCGTCTGGCACCTCCGCTCGGCGCTGCCGGACGGAGGCCGCGATCGCCGCTCGGCGTTGATTCGCGGCGCGATCCGCCGCTTCGCGACGGCGTCGATCGCCATCAACCACGACGTCGAGGGGGTGTTCGGCGTCGGCTCGAGCGTCGTGCCGAACTCGGTCGACCTGGGGCGGTTCCGGCCCGGGGATCAAGCGGCTGCGAAACGGGCGCTGGGGCTCGATCTGGCTCGGCCGGTCGTCTCGTTCTTCGGCTTCGTCTACCCCTCGAAGGGCTTCCGCGAGTTCATCGACGCGGCCGCGCTGCTGCGCGGACGCGGCCTCGAGGCCAGCTACCTGATCGTCGGCGGGGCCGTCCGGGGGCAAGAGTTCTTCCGCACCGTCGTTGGCCGGAGCCTCCAGCTCGCCGACCTGACGCGCGACTACGAGTCGGAGGCGAAGACACTCGTGTCGGAGCTCGGCCTGGCGGACGTCGTCCGCTTCATCCCCTTCACCCAGGACACGGCCAACCTCTACCAGGCGAGCGACGTCGTCGGCGCGCCCTCGCAGGGGCCGGAGCTCGGGCGGCCGGTGATCGAGGCCGCCGCGAGCGGGGTGCCCGTGGTCGCATCCGGCTCGCGCACGGGCGGCGGGGTCGTCGTGCCCGGCGAGACCGGGGTGCTCGTCGAGGGGTACGGGCCGGAGTCGCTGGCGGCGGCGGTGGCCGACCTGCTGCGGGACGAGCAGCGCCGCGGGGCGCTCGGGCGAGCCGCCCGCGCCCATGCCGAGGAGAACTTCGACCCGGCCCGGAACGCGCGGCGGATCGAGGCCATCTACCGGCGCATCGCCCCCGTCCGGGAGCGGATCCCGATCCTCTACGTCCACCACCGGCCCCAGCTCGGCGGCGCCCCGTCGAGCCTCGCGCAGCTGATTCGCCACCTCGAGCCGCGCTTCGAGTCGCACGTCTTCTGCCCCGAGGGGCCTGCAGCTGAGCTCTTCCGCGAGGCCGGCGCCACCGTCCACACCGGTGACGTCTCGATCTTCGCGCACGTCTGGGATAGCCCCTACGAGGGCCTGCGCTGGCTGATCCTCGGCCGGGAGATCGCGGCGCTGCCGCCCCATCTGCGCCAGCTCGTCCGCCTGATGCGCAGACACCGCTTCCCGCTCGTCCATCTGAACGACTCCCCGCTGCTCGCCGCCGCCTGGGTGGCCCACGGCCACGGGGCGAAGGTCGTCTGGCACCTCCGCTCGGCGCTCGCCGGGGAGGGACGGGACCGGCGCAGTCGTGCGATCGCCGCGCTGATGGAGCGCTGGGGCGACGCCGCGATCGCGATCGACCGCGACGTGGCGGCGCGCTTCCCGATCCGGTTGCCCCTGTCGATCGTGCACAACAGCGTCACGATTCCGACCGCGGCGGCAAACGGCGCCGGCCGCAAGCTCGCCCTGGGGCTGCCCGACGACCGGGTGACCGTGGGGTTCGCGGGCTTCGTCCGCCGGCAGAAGGGCTGGCCCGAGCTCGTGTCCGCGGCGGAGATCCTCGTCGAGGAGGGAGCGCCCGCGCACTTCGTCATCATGGGCGGCGGCGTTCGGCCGCCCGCGTACTTCCAGACCGTCCGCGGGCGGGCGCTCGCCGCGGCCAACCTGCTCTCGGACGAGGAGTCTGCGATCAAGGCGCTCGTCGCCGCCAAGGGCCTCGACCCGCACTTCTCCTTTCTCCCCTTCACCGCCGAGACCGGCGAGATCTACAGCGCCCTGGACGTGGTCACGTTCCCGAACCAGGGCGTCGGGCTCGGCCGCCCGGTGCTCGAGGCCGCGACCTATGGCAAGCCGGTCGTCGCCTCGGGCTCGCGCGACGGCGCCGGAGTGCTCCTCCCCGGCAGAACCGGCCTGCTCCTCGCCGACGCCGGCCCGCCCGAGATCGCGGGGGCGTTGCGGACGCTGATCGGCGACGCCGACCTCCGCCGGCGCCTGGGCGGCGCTGCGGAGCAGCACGCCAGGTCGCGCTTCGACCCGGCGCGGAACGCGCGCGCCGTCGAGGCGGTGTACGACTCGCTACTCGGCCTCTGAGCCGCCGCGGCGGAGCAAGGCCGACCCCCCGCGCTGCCACACCCGGCCCACCTTGGCGGGCAGCGAGGCGTCCCAGTGGCAGGGATGCGTGAGCAGGATCGCCTTCGATCCCGGCGGGAGGTGGGAGGGGTCGAAGCCGTCCGGGTGCCAGCGGCGGCCGCGCTCGTCGAAGTACGAGTCCGCGAAGTAGCTGTCGTTGTCCAGGAAGTCCGCGTCGTACCGCAGTCCGAACTCGGAGAGCGTGCCCCGGGTGAGCCCGCTCGCGTCGAGTTTCTCGCCGCGTAGGCCGACATCGTTGTTCGGAAACCGCGGCGCCCGGGCGGGCAGATCCGAGAAGAAGAGGTGGTTCAGAAAGCCGTGCTTGCGGGCCTCGTACGAGCCGTGGCCGGCGACGCCGACGATCTCGAGCCCCTCGCGGCGAAGCCATTCGAGCTCGCGCGCCAGCACCCACCTCGGGTCGAGGCCTCGCGCGAGCTCGAGGGTGACGAGGTCGCTGTGGAGCCCAACTTCGTGGCCCAGCTCCTGCAGCTCACGCAACGCGCCCGCAAGCCCTGTGCTCCGGTCGTAGTAGGGCGCCGTGTGGAGCACGAAGTACGTGGCTCGCAGCCCTCGCCCCGCCTCCATCCGCGCGAGGACGAGCGCGCTCTCCAGCCGGCTGTCGACGTCGTGACGCAGGCCCACTACAGGCAGGTGGCCCCCCTCAGACCCCTCGAACTCGCGCAGCGGTACGACCCGAACCTGCCGGAGCCGGTCGAGAAGGGCGCCGTAGGCCTCGTAGGTGAATCGCCGCTCACGGAGCGGCGACAGCAACGATCGGACCGGCCGGCGGCGTAGGAGCGCGGCCGAGGGAGGCGGGCGGTAGCTCACGTCCGTAGTCTCGCGCCGAACCGGGCCTGTTGACGAGCCCGCTCCCGCGTGAGAGCGTCCGCGCATGGCGGCACGGAGCACGCGCCACCTGACCTCCCGCACGGCCAGGCGACTCCTGGGCGTGACCGGCCTGCTCCTCGTGATCGTCACCTGGCGCGGCGACCAGGCCGCGCGCACCGCCTATGGCACCGGCTGGATCGTTCCCGAGGACGCCGGCAGGCAGCTCGCGACCGGCGCCTGCGAGGGTTGCCTGCGACTGCCGAGCGAGATCTGGGTGGGCGTCCACGCCGCCGCAGGCTTCTTCGGACCGCTGCTCGTCCTGGCGATGGTGCTCCTCTGGGGCGCTCGCCTGCTCGGGGGCGGCTCAACCTCGACCGCCCTGAAGGCGTTCCTCCTCGCCGGTGCCGGCGTCAACCTCCTGCTCGCCTGCGCGGGGGTGGCGACGCGCGCCGCCGGAGACCTCGGCCATGGAACGTCGCTGATCGCCGTGGCGGTGGCCACGGACTTTGCCCGCTTCGGCGTCGCCGCGCTCATGGGACTTGCCGTGGCGAACGTGTCGAGGGCTTCGGACGGTGGCGGGGGAAGCCTGCTCGCGACGATCCGCAGCTTCCTTCAACGCCAGCGGGTCAACCTGATCGGCGTCGTGGGCCTGGCCCTCGCCCTGACCCTCGTTCCCCAGACGAGCGGGCAGGCGATCGACAGCGTCAGGACCTGGGGACTCTTCACGGGCGGCGCGCACGGCTGGGCCCGGTTCACCTTCGGGCTCGCCACCTCCCTGCTCCTCGCCCTGGTCGTCTACGAGAGCGGCTTGCGGCTGGCGCGGGCGAAGCTCACCTGGGCGACGAACCCCTCGGTCGCGCCGGCCTGGCTGCTGTTCGCGCTCGGCACGGTCCTCGGGGCCCTCGGCGTGGTTGCCGTGACCGTCGCGCACGGCGGCTACGGCCTGATCGTCGCGGCCGTGCTCGCCTTCGGGCTCGGCATCCTCGAGCTGCCGCGCCTGCCCGAGCGCCGATCGGAGCCCGAGAGCGACCGCGCCGGAAGGGCGGCCGCGCGTCCCGACGGGTACGCGCCCGAATACCTCGCGATCGTGCCGCTGCTCGCGATCGCCTCCGTGTCGATCGCGGCGGCAGTCGACGCCGCGCTGTCTCGCGGAGTCACGCTCGCGACCCTGGAGGTGCTGCTCCCCGGGATCGTCCTCGCCGCCGTGGCCGTGGTGATGACCGTCGAGCGAGAGCCTCACTCGCTCGATGTCCCGCGCGTGCGGGCGTGGCTCCTGACGCCGCTGGTCGGGATCGCCGCCGCCGTGCTGCTGCTCGGTGTCGGCGGCGCCCGCACCGAGACGGCGGCGGCGGTGTTCGGCACGCTCACGCTCGCCGGCGCGGTGGGGTACGCGTGGATCCGCTTCCGCACGCGGGCCTCCGGAAGACCCTGGACGAGCGCGCTCTCCCTGCCGCTCGCCTTCGCGGCCGGGCTCGCCGTGGCGTTCGCCGTGCACTTCGATGTCCACACCGTCGGGGAGACGATCGGGACCTTCGCCCTCGTCAACCTCGCGCTCGCCTTCATCCTGACGGTCCTCCACTTCGCCGTGCTCGCGAGCTTCTCGCTCAGGCCGCCGAGGCTCCTGTGCTGGTTCGGGCTCGACCAGCTGCCGATCGTGTCGCTCTTCGCCGTCTGGTGGGTGGGTGCCGGGATCGTCCTGCCTCCCCCGACCCTGCACGAGGTTCGCCTCGTCCAGAGGGATCCCGGCGCCGTCGGGAAGGGCCCGACGCTCAAGGCCGCGTTCGTCCAGTGGGTGGCGGCGCAGCCGGAGCTGACGGCTGAGGCCGGCGCGGATCGCAGCCCGGTGCCGCTCCTGCTCGTCGCGAGCCACGGAGGCGGCATCCGGGCCGCCTACTGGACTGCGATCGCGCTCGACTGCATCGTCGGCGTCGATCCTCGCGACTTCGACCCGCGCGACCTGCAGAGCCCGAGCACGGCGGCCGCTACGCGCGAGGCTACCTGCCGCGACCGGCGCCGCTCGACCACCCAGCAGCAGCTCGCCGCGCGGCGGATCTTCATCGGGAGCGCGGTCTCCGGCGGCGCCGTCGGCCTGTACGCCTACGCGCGTGAGCTGCTGGCGCGAAGCGAGCTGTCGCCTAGCTGGTTCGACGGCCGCCTCGACCGCGACTTCGCCTCGGCGATGATCGGCTGGGGCCTCTTCCACGACGTGACGAACCACTTCCTGGGGCTCAACGCACACCGCGGCGGTGCCTGCGGCTGGAAGCTGGGCTCGCTCTGCCTGACCCGCGACCGCGCGGCGATCCTCGAGGAGTCGCTCGACCGCGCCTGGAAGGGCGAGCCGCCGCTCCTCCGGCAGACCTGGGAG
>JACDAS010000206.1 GCA_013695295.1 Actinomycetota bacterium
CGATGCCTTCGATACGCGCGCGTTGCCATCGGATGGGCACGTTCTGGGCACGGACGGCTGAGCGCCGCCCGCACACCTAAAACAAGAAGACCCGCGGATGCAGGCACTTTCGGAGATGCGCCCGGCAAGATTCGAACTTGCGACCTCTGCCTCCGCAGGGCAGCGCTCTATCCCCTGAGCTACGGGCGCGCGGGGCCGGCGAAGTGTAGCGGCCGGGCAACGGCGCCCTCGACCGCGAGCTCGGCGTCGGCCGGCACCTCGACCCGCACGTAGCCGAGCGCGAGCACGGCGTCGCCGTCGCGCACCGCGCTGGTCAGCCGCCCGACGGCCTTGCCCTCGTGCCGCACCTCTGCGTCGTAGGCCGGGAGCTCGCTCGAGTCGATCCCGAGCACGCGCAGGCCGCGGTTCGCATGCCCGCGGTGGTGCAGGCGCGCGATCGGCTCCTGCCCCGGGTAGCAGCCCTTCGTGAAGCTGACGGCTCGCTCGACGAGGCCCGCCTCGGCGGGCAGGACCCGGTCGTCGAGCTCGCGCCCCCAGCTAGGCGTCCCTGCTCGGATCCTCAGCCGCTCGAGCTCGTCCTCGCCCACGGTCGGCTCGATCGGGTCGTCGAGGACCTCGACCGCGGGCGAGCCGTAATCCCCGTTCGGGATCCCCTGCTCGCCGCCGAAGACGAGCGTGGACACGTGCTGCTCCGCCACCAGGTCGACCTTCGCCGCGAAGCGGGCGCGCAGGAGGTTCGCAAGGACCGTCTCGCCGAGTGAGGGCTCGGTCAGGAGGAGGTAGTCGTCCGCGGCGCGCCGGAGCACCCGGAGCGGCGCGACGAGGCGCGCCTTCGGGGTCAGCAGCAGCGCCTCGCAGGCTTCGCCAGCGGCGAGCGCTGCGACGTCGTTCGAGACCAGCCGCTGCAGGAAGTCCTCCGCGTCCGGCCCGCTGACCCGGACGAAGGCGCGCGGTCTCCGGGCCGCGGCGGGGTGGGGCGTAATGGACAAGGCTCCGACTAGTCTAGGTGTCGTGTTCCGGACGAAGGCGGAGAAGAAAGTGCTGGAAATGGGCTACGCGCCCGAGCGCCTTCCGCCGGGGCAGTACCTGACCGAGAAGTGGCCGGTCCTCCACGCAGGAGAGGTTCCAACCACCGATCTCGCCACCTGGGACTTCCGCGTCTTCGGCGAGGTCGAGCAACCGCTTCGGCTCACCTGGGAGGAGCTTCGCGCGCTGCCGGACCAGGAGATCGTCGCCGACATCCACTGCGTCACCCGCTGGAGCCGCTTCGACACGCGGTTCCGGGGCGTCCACTGGCGAGACCTGTCCGAGCGCGTGCGGCCTCTGCCGTCGGCGCGCTACGTCGTCGCGCACGCCGAGCAGGGCTTCACCTCGAACCTCCCGCTCGAGGCGCTCGAGGCCGCCGACGCGCTGGTCGCCTACGAGGCTGACGGCGAGCCGCTCACACCCGACCACGGCTGGCCGCTCCGCCTCGTCGTGCCCAGCCGGTACTTCTGGAAGAGCGCCAAGTGGCTCCGGGGGATCGAGCTCCTCTCGCACGACCAGCCTGGTTTCTGGGAGCGCTACGGCTACCACAACGAGGCCGATTACCGGAAGGAAGAGCGCTACAGCTTCTGAGCCATTTCCCTCCAACGAGGGATCGTCCCTTTGCGGGTAGAGGCCGAAAACATGCTCGAACCCTGATCTCTCCCTCGCGAAGCGGCTCGGCAGGGCCGCTTTGCTTTTGCGGATACCGCCGTAGTCCAGGCAGAGGCAGCGGAACAAGGTCTTCCCTGAACGAGCGAGAGGGGCCGGCGGACCGGCCCCTCTCGTCGAGCAGCTTCTGAAGCAGAGGCTCCGGGGAAACGATCGTTTCCCCAGGCGCCTCTTACATCATTCCGCCCATATCCCCCATGCCGCCGCCCGGCATGCCGCCGGCCCCGGCCTTCTCGGGAGCCTCGGCGACGATCGCCTCGGTGGTCAGGATGTTCTTCGCGATCGACGCGGCGTTCTGCAGCGCCGAGCGGGTGACCATGGTCGGGTCGATGATCCCGGACTTGACGAGATCCTCGTACACGCCCGTGTCGACGTTCAGGCCGTGGCCCTTCGTGCCGGTCCGGATCTTGTCGACGACGATCGAGCCTTCGAGGCCCGCGTTGTTCGACAGCTGCCGGATCGGCTCCTCGAGCGCCCGCGCGATGATCGCCGCGCCGGTCTTCTCGTCGCCCT
>JACDAS010000208.1 GCA_013695295.1 Actinomycetota bacterium
AAAAGCCCCGCGTTAGCAGGGCTTTTCTGTGGTAGGCGCATACGGGATTCGAACCCGTGCCGCCGCCGTGAGAGGGCGGTGTCCTAGGCCACTAGACGAATGCGCCCGCGGGCGAAAGTGTAGCGACGCTCAGCCGGGCTCCACGACCGCGGGGCCGGGCTCGGCTGCGGCGATCGCGTCCGCGCTGAGCGGCCCGCTGTAGGGATAGCGGTCGCTGAGCAGGAACAGGTAGGCGTTGACCTGGCCGGCGTACCCGAGGGCGTAAGCGCCGGCGTCTCGCAGGCCCTCCGGCATCCGGCCGCGGGCGAGTGAGGCGAACCACCCCAGAAGGCCCGCGACCCCGAGCAGCCCGCCGACCGCGGCGTTGATCAGGAGCGCCGGGAGTCCGAGCAGGATCCGGAACGCCGTCACCAGGCGGTGCTGCGGGCGGAAGGGGTCGAGCTCGAGGTCGATCGGGTAGCTGCCCGCCCGGCCCGTGAAGCCGGGGAACTGGTTGCCGATCAGAAACAGGAAGGCGGTGACGTGCGTCGAGTAGCGGACGAACGCAGCCAGGAATCGCGCAAACGGCCGCGGCGAGCGCCCGATCGCGAGCGTGGCGAACCAGTTCAGGACGGCGACGATCAGCGCCACAACGGCCCAGAGCAAGAGCCAGACGAAGTGCGGGAAGGCGAGCAGGAGGCGGAAGAACACCGTCAGGCGCGAGCGCCGCAGCTCGCCGTCCGAGACGACGAGCCGGGCGGGCGGATGCGGCGGACTCTCGCCCTCGTGGCCCTGCACGCGCCCCAGGTGATGACCCGGGCTCGAGTTCGGGTAGCGGTCGGTGAGGATGAACAGGTAGGCGGAGAGCTGCCCGCTGTAGCCGAGGCTCCACGCGCCGAGGTCTCGGAGGCCGCGTGAGGCACGCCCGCGGGCGAGCGCGGCGAACCAGAGCAGGAACCCGACGGTGAAGAGGATCCCCCCCCGGAAGGAGCCGTAGCTGGTGGGCCCGCCCGCGGCGCCGACGAAGACGAGGCCGATCAGGATCGCCGGGATCGCGAGCAGGAGCCGGAAGCCGACTGTCCACCGGTTCTGCCGCTCGGGCGGGGCGATCTCGAGGTCGACGGGGTACCCCTTGCTCTGGTCTCCGAGGTAGAAGGCCGGGAAGGGGTTCGCGGCGAGGAAGAGGTAGGCCTCGACGTGGGTCAGGTAGCGGAGGTAGCCCGCGAGGAAGCTGTGGATGCCGTCCGGAGTCTGTCCACGGAAGAGCACGACCCACCAGTTGACGAAGCAGAGCACGCCCGCCACGACGCCGAAGAGCGCCGCCCAGAAAAGGTGTGGCAGCGCCAGGAAGAGGCGGAAGCCGACGGTCAGGCGGGAACGCTGCAGATCGTCCGAGACGACGAGGCGGACGGGATGCCCGGGTGAGGGGCCGTCCGCGACGATCGGCGGCTGGGCCACGTCCACGGTGTGACCCTAGTCAACCATCCAGCTCAGGGCTCGGCCAGGCGCTCCTCCGGGCGGACGACACGGCGCCAGCGGAGGGTGCGGAGCATCACGAGGATCGCCGTGAAGCCCAGGAGGAGGTTGGCGGCGACGGTCGCGACGTGCATCCCGACGCTGAAGGTGAGCACCGTGCTGGTCGCGATCTCGTCCCTGTAGATGTAGACGAGGAGCCCCTGGACGGTGCCGACGCCGCCAGGCGTAAACGGGAGCAGGGTCGAGATGCTCTGCACGATCAGGACGATCAGCGCGTTGTGCGCGGTAGCGGGCATGTGGAACGCCTCGAGGAAGAAGTAGACCGAGGCGAAGCGGAAGCTCCAGCTGAGCGCCTGCCAGGAGACGACCCGAGTCACGTAGCGACGCGGGTCGTGGAGGATCGCGAACCCCTGCCGCACCCGCTCCCAAAACGACTGCAGGCGCCGCTCCGCGAGCACGAACGCCGCCGCTATGGCGATCAACGCCAGGCCCGCGATGACGATCGAGGCATTCGGATGCCGCGGGATCCAGCTCCAGTCGATCGTCGGCAGGTCCGGCAGGACGTCGAGGCCCGGGAGGGCGCCGATCGCGAAACCCCAGAGGATCAGACTCCCAGCCAGCACCGAGTCGAACAGGGTCTCCGGCAAGAGGGTCGCACCGAGCGTGGGGTAGGTCGAGCCCTCGACGCGCCGCTTCGCGAGGAAGAGTCTCAGGAGGTCGCCTCCGCGCGCGGGCGTGATCGAGTTGACGCCGACCCCTGCGACGTAGGCACCGAACAGACCTCGCCGGGGCACGTCCGTCCCCGGGTAGGCGGCCCGGATGATGTGCCGCCACGCGAGCACGCGGACGCCGAGGCGCAGGAAGTGGAGAGCGAGCGCGATCCCGAGCGCCGCCCACCCGATCTCGCCCAGGCTCGAGAGGAAGCGCTCGACGGCGTGGTAGAAGGTCTCCATCCTGCGCGCCTCCTTCGCGACCAAAAAAGCCCTGCTCCCGCAGGGCTTTCATCCAGGCTGCGGGGCTAGGATTCGAACCTAGACTACTCGGTCCAGAGCCGAGCGTCCTACCGTTAGACGACCCCGCAAAGGGGCGGCAATTGTAGCCCAGGGTGGATCGAGCATCGGACTACGTCTCGAGCCGGTACACCGGAACGAGGCTCTTCTCCGCCTCCGTGTCGATATGGGCGATCACCTCGACGTAGGGCTCCAGCCCGGAGCCTCGCAGCTTCGCCTTCAGCAGCCCGTCGACCTGATAGATCCCCGAGGAGTTGTTCATCAGGATCTCGATCCTGATCGGCCGCTCCTGCCCGTCGGTGATCGTCACGTCCTCGATCGCCGCCGCCGACAGCGAGTGGATCGAGACCCGTCCACGCTCGAACGGGATGCGCGAGCGGCCCTGCTCCATGTCGAGCGCGTCCGCAACCCGGACGATCCCGGCCTCGAGCGTCAACGGCTTGCCGTACTCGCGGTGGCTCGTGATCGCCTGGAGGACCTCGGCCGCGATCACGGTGGTGTCCGGCTCCTCGTACAGCTCCCGGAGGAGCTCGCGCACCTTCGGCTCGGCCAGGAAGAGGCTGAAGTCCTCGTGCCCGTCGCGGTGGACGGCCATCCCGATGCAGTGGAGGAGCGCGGCAAGTGTCACCACGACCTCCGCGTCCTCGACAGCCATCCCGTAGTCGCGCACCATCGCCGGTGAGACTCGGTGCTTCGTCAGCTGGCGCAGGAGCTTCAGCGCGACATTCGTGACGATCTGGATGTGCACCCAGGAGTGGTCGTTGATCTCGAGCCGGGCGACCGCGTTCACGTTGGCTACGTGCCACCAGCCCTTCAACTGGCGGTCAGCATTGACCCGCTCGACGATCGTCCGCAGCTTGCGGTTGCCGCGCGTCGGGATGTTGATCCGCATCCGCTCGACCGCCTGGGCGGGAGTGAGGCGGGTCTCGTGCTCTGCCTCCTCCGAGACCGGCTGGTCGATCCGCTGCTCGGTCTCGGGATCGAGCGGGGTCTCGTCCATGACGAAAGAGCCTAGGCGACCTCGGCTGCCCAGTCGCCGTACAGCGACCGGTAGAGGCTGCCGCGGGCCAGCAGCTCGTCGTGGGTGCCCTGCTCGATCATCCGGCCGTGCTCGAGGACGACAATCAGATCGGCGTCGCGGATCGTCGACAGTCGATGCGCGATGATGAACGCGGTCCGGTCGGCGAGAAGGAGTCGCAGCGCCCGCTCGATCTTCCGCTCGGTGCCGATGTCGACCGACGAGGTGGCCTCGTCGAGGATGAGGATCCGCGGGTCGGCGAGCAAGGCGCGGGCGAACGCGACCAGCTGGCGCTGACCGAGCGAGAGCCGCGATCCTCGCTCCTGCAGCTCGGTCTCGTACCCGTCCTCGAGCCGGAGGACGAAGTCGTGAGCACCGACCGTTCGGGCTGCCGACACGACATCTTCCCTCGAGGCATCCGGCCGCCCGAACGCGATGTTCTCGTGGACGGTTCCGGCGAAGAGGAACCCCTCCTGCGGGACGATCCCGAGCTGGCTCCGCAACGAACGCTGGGTCACGTCGCGGAGGTCGATCCCGTCGATCGTGATGCGTCCCTGCCGCGGCTCGTAGAAGCGAGCGAGCAGCTTGGCGAGCGTCGACTTGCCGGCGCCGGTGTGGCCCACGAGCGCCACCGTCGTCCCGGCACGGACGTCGAGGTCGACGCCGTGCAGGACCTCCGGCCCCGCGCCGTAGCCGAAGTGCACCCTCTCGAACCGGACCCGGCCCTTGATCGGAGGCAGGTCCCGTGACCCCGGGCGGTCGCGGATCTCGGGCTCCTCGTCCAGCACGTCCATGATCTTGTCGAGCGCCGCCGTCGCGGCGAGGAACGTGTTGTAGAGCTGCGAGAGCTGCTGTACGGGGTCGAAGAAGTTCGACAGGTAGAGCATGAAGGCGAAGAGCGTGCCGATTGTGAGCGAGCCCCCGAAGTAGAGGTAGCCCCCGTACCCGAGGACGAGCGCGGTGGCCACAGCCGACAGGAAGTCGACGAACGGGAAGTAGAGCCCGCTCGTCACGACCGTCTGGTGGTTCGCGGCGCGGTAGTGGGCGTTGACCTCCTCGAAGTGCCGGCGGTTCGCGGACTCGCGGGTGAAGGCCTGGACGACCCGCATGCCCGCGATGTCCTCCGCCAGAGTGGCCGTCACGAGGCCGAGCCGCTCGCGCACCGCCCTGTAGGCGCGCGAGGAGCGCACGCGGAAAAGCGCCGTGGCGACTGCCATCGCGGGGACGACGCTGAGCGTGGCGAGCGCGAGCCGCCAGTCGAGGAAGAAGAGGATCGCGGCCGAGCCGCCGAGCACGAGCGTCTGCTGGACGAGCGTCGTGACGCCGTCCGTGACCAGTTGGTCGAGAGCGTCGACGTCGTTCGTGAGCCGGCTGATCACGACCCCGGCCCGGTTCCGCTCGTAGAACCCGAGCGAGAGCCGCTGGAGGTGGCGAAAGAGCTTGTTGCGAAGGTCGGCGAGGATCCTCTCGCCGGTCCACCCCGTGAAGTAGGTCTGCGCGTAGCTGGTGACCCAGTTCGCGAGCCCGGCGACGGCGAAGGCGACCACGATCCAGGTCAGGTCGTCGAGGTCGCCGCCGCGGATGCCGTCGTCGATCGCGAGCTTCGCGAGGTAGGGGGGCGCAAGCGAGGTCAGGGTCGCGGCCAGCAGCGAGCCGATCGCGAGCGCGGTGCGGCCCTTGTAGGGAGCGGCGAGCCGCGCGAGCGTCGAGAGCCGCCTTGCGGTGCGCTGCCACGACCAGTCGGCGACGTTCGCCCCGCGCTGGTCGGACAGGTACGAGCCCGGCTGCCAGACCTTCATCGTCGTCCCGTCTCGGTGGGTACGACGGTCTGCCGGTGGGCCGCTGGGGTTGAGCGGCCGCACCGGCAGAGCCGCCGCGGCCTCTTCGGGGCGGCGTCGCGAGCGAGCGCCTTCACGTCCGCGCTCTCTTTGTTGACGCGTCTGGCACGGGAGACCCCACCTCCCCGACCCATGGCGCGAGCCTAATCCGGAAAATCGCCGTCGTGGGTGCCGGTTTCGTGCCGGTTTCGTGCCGGGTCGCGGTCACGAGGCGGCGGCCGCCTCGACGGCCTCGACGACCCGATGTCCCAGCAGGCCGTGCTCGTGGATCTCGCGGTAGACGTCGCTCGCCTCGATCAGGTCGGCATGGGTTCCGCGCGCTGCGATTCGGCCCTGGTCGAGCACGACGATCTCGTCCGCCAGCGCGATCGTCGAGAGCCGGTGCGCGATGATCAGCGTCGTCCGGCCGCGCATCGCCTCGCGGAGGCCGAGCCGGATCCGGGCCTCGGTGGTTGCGTCGACCGAGGCGGTCGCATCGTCGAGGATCAGGATCCGCGGATCGACGACCAGCGCTCGCGCGATCGCGAGGCGCTGCCGCTGCCCGCCCGACAGGGTGATTCCGCGTTCGCCGATGACGGTGTCGTAGCCCTGCGGCAGCTCCTCGATGAACTCGCTCGCCTGCGCGAGCCGGGCCGCGTCGGCCACGTCTTCGTCGGTCGCGTCGGGCGCCCCGAAGGCGATGTTCTCGCGCACCGTGGCCGAGAAGAGAAACGAGTCCTGCGAGACGACGCCGATCGCGCGACGCAGCGACGTGAGGCGCGCGTTCCGGACGTCGACCCCGTCGATCGTCACCCGCCCCGCACTGACGTCGTAGAAGCGCGGGACGAGCGCGGTCAGCGCCGTCTTGCCCGAGCCGGTGTGCCCGATCAGCGCGATCGTGCGGCCGGCTCCGACCTCCAGGTCGATCCCCTCGAGCACCGGCCGGCCGGGGGCATACTCGAAGCCGACCTCTTCGAAGCGGATCGCACCGCCGCCAGGGGGGAGCTCGACGGCGTCCGGGCGCTCGGAGATCTCCTCGGGCTCGTCCAGCACCTCGAAGATTCGCTCGCCGGACGCGGTCGCCCGCTGGGCCTGGCCGATCCACATCCCGAGCATGCGCAAGGGCATCACGAGCATCGTCACGAGCACGTTGAACGCCACGAAGTCTCCGATCGAGAGCGTGCCAGCGACGACCATGTGCCCGCCCGCGAACAAGACCCCACCCTGCGCGAGGAGCGGGATGAAGGCGATCAGCGGCACGTAGAACGCCCGCTGGCGGTTCGCCTTGACGGTCTGTGCGAAGACGGCCTCGGAGCGGCGCTCGAACTTCGCCTGCTCCTCGGGCTCCTGGGCGAAGGACTTGACGACGTGGACGCCGACGATGTTCTCCTCCGCGACGGTCGCGACGTCGGCCATCCGTTGCTGGACGTCCCGGAGCGTCGGGTGCGAGATGTGGCTGTAGCGGTAGGCGAGCCCGACGAGGACGGGCCCGATCGCGAGCGGGATCAGCGCGAGCCGCCACTCCATCCAGAAGAGCACCGCCGTGACGCCGACCAGCGTCAGGACGTGCTGGAAGAAGAAGATCAGGCCGTAGCCGAGGAAGAAGCGGACGGCCTGCAGGTCGACCGTGGCCCGCGACATCAGCTGGCCCGTCTGGTGGCGGTCGTAGAAGCCGAACGAGAGCCGGACGAGCTTCGCGTAGAGCGCGTTTCGCATGTCGAACTCGACGCCGAGAGCCTGCCTGCCGGAGATGAACCTCCGACCGACCATCAGCACCGCCTTGACGAGGCCCAGTCCGAGGATGAGGGAGACGAGGAGCCAGAGCTCGTGGCGGTCGTGTGGTCTGATCGCCCGGTCGATCACCCAGCCGCTCGCCCGGACGAGCACGATCTGGACTCCCTGCGAGCCCGCGGCGAGCACGACCGAGACGATCAGGGAGACCTTGTAGGGGCGCAGGAAACCGAGCAGGCGGACGAACGTGCGGCGATTTTGAGGCGTCCCGGTCACACTCCCAATCTAGCCACCGGGTTCCATGCTCCCGAGACGCCCGAGCTCCCGGCGGACGAGTGCCGCGGCCTGGTCGAGGCGGGCGCGGTTCGCGGCGTCGTTCAGCCAACCGCTGGCACCGGAGGGATGGGGGAGGGGCACGACCCTGCATCCCCCGAGCTCGAACGTCGCCCCGACGCACTCGCTGATGCTTCCGAATCCGAGCAGGCGGCGCGCCGCGAGTCCGCCGACGGTCACGACCAGCTCGGGGCGGAGCAGGCGGAGCTCCCATTCGCGCCAGAACGCGCACAGGGCCTGCTCGCGCGGGGTGGGGGTGCGGTCGCCGCGCCCCGTCTCGGGCCTGCCCGGGTAGCAGCGCGTGACCGAGGCGCAGTAGAAGGTGGCGTAGAACTGCTCCTCGTCGAGGTCGAGCCAGCGGCGGAGCGTCCGGCCGGCGCGTCCGCGCCAGGGGCGCCGCTCCTCGCCCTCCACGACGCCGGGCGCCTGGCCGAGCAGGTACGCACGCTGCTCCGCATGCCCGTGGACGACCGGCAGCGACTCGAGCGGGTACCCCGCCTCGGCGCACGCGCGGCAGACGCGGTTGTCGCGCTGGAGCGACGCGAGCGACCGGTACGAGGAGCGACGGCGGGTCACGCCCGCACGACGGCGAACCTGCCCTCGTGGAGCACGTTGCCGCCGCCGAGCTCGGCCGCGAGCTCCGCTCCCTTGAAGTACCGCTTGTAGACCTCCCAGCGGGAGCCGTCGTTCAGCAGGCGCTCCTGCCGCTGCACGGGTGCCTCGGCCGGGCGGAAGTGCGAGTCGCAGACGACGAGCTCGGGAGCCACCCGTCTCGCCTCCGAGAGGAACCGGAGCCGGTCGGGCTCCTCGAGATGGCCTCTGCCCCTGATCCGTCCGAACTGACCGGGCGAGCGCGTGGGATTCAGACCCACGCTCCTAGACTACGCGCGTGTCGCGGCCGCTCGAGTCGGTTCCGAACTTCTCCGAGGGCCGCGACCGGGATGTGTTGGAGCAGCTCGGTGCGGCGCTCGCCGGGCCCGCACGGCTACTCGACCTTCACGCAGATCCCGACCATCACCGGTCGGTCTTCACGCTCGTGGGGGACGACGAGCAGCTGCTCGAGGGGCTCGTCGCCGGTGTCTCGCTCGCGCGCGAGCTGATCGATCTGCGCCGGCACGCGGGAGCCCATCCCCGGGTGGGTGCCGCCGACGTCGTGCCCGTCGTACCGATCGACGAGGACGACCTCGGGCGCGCCCGCACGGTTGCGCTGGCGCTCGGGCGCCGCGTGGGCGAGGACGTCGGACTGCCCGTCTTCCTCTACGGCGAGCTCGCCCCGGGGCGCGGGCCAGCGTTCTTCCGACGGGGCGGACCCGCGGAGCTCCAGCGGCGGCTCGACGCGGGGGAGCTGCGACCCGACTTCGGCCCGTCCAGCCTCGACCCGCGCGCCGGCTGCGTGCTCGTCGGCGCCAGGCGGGCGCTGATCGCGTTCAACGTCAACCTGCGCGGCGACGTCGAGCTCGCGCGCACTGTCGCGTCGCTCGTGCGCGAGCGTGACGGCGGGTTCCCCGGCGTCCGCGCGCTCGGCCTCGACCTCCCGGGCGCGGGTCTCGCGCAGGTGAGCATGAATATCGAGGACTGGCGCGCGACCGCTCTGCACGAGCTGGTGGAGCGGATCGATCGTGAGGTGCGCGGGCGCGGGGGGGAGGTGGTGGGCTCGGAGCTCGTGGGGCTGATGCCGGCGGCCGCCGCGGCCGCCGCCGCGGGAGCGGCACTTCGCATCGAGGGATTCGATGCGACGCGTCTCCTCGAGCTCCGTCTCTGACGGAGCTTGTCGAGACGGTTGGCCTAGGCCTCCGCGCGCGAGAGGTCTGCGACTGCGGGGCCCTGGATCACGCGGCCGTCGACGGCGAACCGCGAGCCGTGGCAGGGGCAGTCCCAGCTTCGCTCGCCCGCGTTCCACGAGACGATGCAGCCGAGGTGCGTGCAACGGGCCGAGAGCACGTGCAGCGCTCCCGAGTCGTCCCGGTGCACGGCGAGCTGACGCCTGCCGACCCGGACGACTGCTCCGTCGCCGGCTGCGATGTCGTTCACGCCCCGGCCGAGGCCCGCGAGCCGCCCGGCGGCGAGGTGCCTGGCGACGGACGCGTTCTCCGTCGCGAACCTGCGGGCGGCTGCTCGCGGCTTCAGCCGCCCCGGGTCATAGAGGTCGGCCCAGGGATTTTCGCGGCCGGCGATCGCGTCGGCGAGGACGATCGCCGCCGCCGTGCCGTTCGACATCCCCCACTTGCCGAAGCCGGTGGCGACGTACACGTGTCGCGACCGGGGCGTCAGCCGGCCGACGAACGGGACGCGGTCGACGGACAGGTAGTCCTGGGTCGACCAGCGATGGGTGATCTCGCCGGCTGCCGGGAAGCGCTCTCGCAGGAAGGACTCGAGGTTCCGGTAGCGCCGGTCCGTATCGGTCTCCTCGCCCGGCCTGTGTCCCTCCCCGCCCACGAGCAGCAGGCGGCGCCCCTCGGCGGCAACGGTCCGCAGCGACCTGGTCGGCGTCCCGACGTTGATGAACATTCCCTCGGGTGCCTGGTCGGCGTCGATCGCCGCCGTCAGCGCGTAGCTGCGATGTGCGTGAGCGCGCGCGAAGTAGAGGCCGCGATCCAGAAACGGAAGGTGGGTCGCCAAGACCACGTCGCGGGCGCGGACGAGGCCACGGTCGGTGGTGACCGTGCAGGGCTCGCCCTCGTCGACCTGCGTCGCCCGCGTCTCCTCGAGCACGGCGTGCCCGCCCGATCGGAGCGCCTCCGCCAGCGGCAGCAAGTACTTCCGGGGATGGAACTGCGCCTGCCCGGTGAGACGGATAGCCCCCGCGACAGGAAAGGGGAGAGGGGTCTCCTCGACGAGCGTTGCCGGCAGGCCGAGACGCTGCATCGCGTCGACCTCGTCGCGGAGCCGGTCGCGCTCCTCGTCCCGCTCGGCGAAGACGTAGTTGGTCGCCTGCTCGAGGTCGCAGTCGATCGCGTGCCGGTCTGCCAGGGCCCGCACGCGCTCGATCGCGGCCTGGTTCGCGTCGGCGTACGCTCGGGCTCCCCGCTCGCCGAAGCGCGCGATCAGCTCGGCATAGATCAGGCCGTGGCCGGACGTGAGCTTGGCGGTCGTGTAGCCGGTGACGCCGCGCGCGACCCGGGAGGAGTCGAGGACGGCCACCCGGCGACCCTCCTCGGCGAGCAGCGTCGCGAGGGTCAGCCCCGCGATTCCCGCGCCGAGGACGGCGACGTCGACGTCGAGCTCTCCCTCGAGCGGCGGGTAGCGCGTCTGCGGAGTCGAGTCGACCCAGTACGAGGATTTTCCGGGGGCTGGAGCGGCCATTGCTCGACGCTACACTCGCCCGCGTGGGCGGGGCCGAAACCCTCACCGGCGATCGTCTGACCGTCGACGACGTCTGGGCAGTGGCCGTCGGCGGAGCTCCGGTCGCCCTCGCCGACAGCGCGCGCGAGCGGATGCGGGCCGCACGCACCCTGGTCGACCGGGTCGCGCACGATTCGACCGAGTACACCTACGGCGTCAACACCGGCTTCGGGCGCTTCGTCACACAGGCGATTCCGGAGGAGCTCGTCGAAGAGCTCCAGCTGCGGCTGCTCCGCAGTCATGCCTGCGGCGTGTCCGAGCCCTACCCGAGCGAGGTCGTTCGCGCAGCGATGCTGCTCCGGGCGAATGCGCTCGCCAAGGGGTACTCGGGAGCCTGCGTGGAGACGGTGGAGCTGCTGATCGAGTGCCTGAACCGCGGCGTGCTGCCGCGCGTTCCAAGTCGAGGCTCGGTCGGGGCGAGTGGCGACCTGGCTCCACTCGCTCACCTGGCGCTCCCCCTCGTCGGCGAGGGCGAGGCCTGGTTCGAGGGCGAGCGGCTTCCGGGCGCCGTCGCACTGGAGCGCGCGGGTCTCGAGCCGATCAGCCTCCAGGCCAAGGAGGGGCTCTCGCTGGTCAACGGGACGCAGTTCATGGCCGCGATCGGCGCGCTCGGGATCGCGAGGGCGCAGCGGCTGGCGAAGGCGGCCGACATCGCGTGCGCGCTCTCGCTCGAAGCGCTCCAGGGCTCCCGGGTGAGCTTCCTGCCGCAGATCCACGCCCTGCGCCCGCTGCGGGGCCAGGGGGAGGCGGCGGCGAACGTCCTCCAGCTGCTGGAGGGCTCGGCGATCCTCGAGTCGCATCGCTGGTGCGACCGGGTCCAGGATGCGTACTCGCTCAGATGCGCCGCCCAGGTGCACGGCGCCTCGCGCGACCTCCTCGGCTACGTCGCCGCCACCGTCTCGGTCGAGGTGAACGCCGCGACCGACAACCCGCTCGTGCTCGTGGACGAGGAGCGCCTCGTGTCGAACGGCAACTTCCACGGTCAGCCGCTCGCCTTCGCGCTGGATGCCCTGACGATGGCCGTCTCGGAGCTCGCGAACATCTCGGAGCGGCGCGTGGAGCGGCTCGTCAACCCGAGTCTCTCAGGCGGCCTGCCGGCCTTCCTCACGGACGACGGCGGCCTCAACTCCGGGTTCATGATCGTCCAGTACGTGGCCGCGTCCCTCGTCAGCGAGAACAAGTCGCTCTGCCATCCGGCGAGCGTGGACTCGATCCCGACGAGCGCGAACCAGGAGGATCACGTCTCGATGGGGAACGCATCGGCGCTCAAGGCGTGGCAGGTGCTCGGGAACGCGGAGCGGGTGCTCGCGATCGAGTTCCTGGCCGGGTCGCAGGGGGTGGAGTACCTGGCGCCGCTCGAGCCGGGGGTGGGCGCCTCGGCGGCTCGCCGCTTCGTACGGAGGTTCTCGCCTCGCCTGCGCGACGACCGATCCCTCTCGGCAGAGATCGAGGCCGTTGCGGACACGATTCGGGACGGCTCGCTGGTCGAGGCCGTCGAGGGCGCGGCCGGAGCGCTCAGGTGAGACCCCGGGGTGAAGATCCACGGAGGGCCTCCCCGCACCCCCTGCGGGACAGCGCGATCTTCTATGCCGTGCTGGCCGGCCTGATCGTGCTGATCACCGCGCTGACGCACGGCCGCCTCTTCCCCGGAGAGGTGAGGGGCAAAGGGGGGCTGCTGAAGCTGATCGCCGAGGTGGGTGCCGTCCCGGTGGCGCTCATCTTCTTCGGTGTCGCGACGGGATTCAGCTGGTGGCGCCTGCGACGGCGCCCGGATCCGGGAGGCAGGCGCTGAGCCCGGTCCGGACGATCGAATCGACCATCGAGGCGCTGTGCGGCGACCTGTCGCGCATTCGGGCGCCCCGTGGGTCGACGCTGAATGCGCGCTCCTGGGCGACCGAGGCACCGCTCCGGATGCTTCTGAACAACCTCGACGCCGAGGTCGCGGAGCGGCCGGGCGACCTCGTCGTCTACGGCGGCACGGGCAAGGCGGCGCGCAGCCACGAGGCGCTCAGGGCAATCGTCCGCGCGCTGCTCGAGCTCGACGACGACGAGACCCTGCTCGTCCAGAGCGGAAAGCCGGTGGGCGTCTTCCGGACCCATCCGGCAGCGCCCAGGGTGCTGATCGCCAACTCGTTGCTCGTGCCGCGCTGGGCGACCTGGGACGAGTTCCGGCGCCTCGAGGCCGAGGGACTGACGATGTTCGGTCAGATGACGGCCGGGAGCTGGATCTACATCGGCACCCAGGGGATCCTCCAGGGCACCTACCAGACCTTCGCCGCCGCCGCCCGGGAGCACTTCGGGGCGGGCGACCTGCGCGGGCGGACCGTCCTGACCGCGGGCCTCGGGGGCATGGGCGGAGCGCAGCCGCTCGCCGCGACGCTGCTCGGCGGAGCGATCCTCTGCGTGGAGGTCGACCCGGCACGGATCGAGCGGCGGCTCGAGACGCGCTACCTCGACGAGGCGCACGATTCGCTCGACCGAGCGCTCGCGCGCGTGCGCGAGGCGGCGGCCGAGGGCGCCGGGCGCTCGGTAGGCGTACTCGGAAACGCCGCGGAGATCGTGCCCGAGCTGGCGCGGAGAGGAGAGCGGTTCGACCTGGTGACCGACCAGACCGCGGCGCACGACCCGCTGAACGGCTACGTGCCGGCCGGGCTCTCGGTGGACGCGGCGGCGGAGCTTCGCGCGGCCGACCCCGAGCTCTACCTCGAGCGCGCGCGTTCGTCGATCGCGCTCCACGTGCGCGGCCTGCTCGAGTACGTCCGGAGGGGGGTGTATGTTTTCGATTATGGCAACAATCTCCGAGGGGAGGCGCTAGAGGCCGGGGTCGAGGACGCCTTCACATACCCGGGCTTCGTCCCGGCCTATATCCGCCCGCTCTTCTGTCGAGGCGTCGGGCCGTTTCGCTGGGCCGCGCTCTCGGGCGACCCTCAGGACATCGCGGTGATCGATTCCGCCCTCCGCGATCTCTTCCCGGACGACGAGATCCTCCAGCGCTGGCTCGAGCTGGCACCTGGACGCGTGGCCTACCAGGGGCTGCCCGCCCGGATCTGCTGGCTCGGGCTCGGCGACCGGGCTCGCGCCGGGATCGCGATCAACGCGCTCGTCCGCGACGGGGCGGTCACCGCTCCGGTCGCGATCGGCCGCGACCATCTCGACGCCGGCTCGGTGGCCTCGCCGTATCGGGAGACCGAAGCGATGCGAGACGGATCGGACGCGATCGCCGACTGGCCGATCCTGAACGCCCTGCTGAACGTCGCCGCGGGAGCGACCTGGGTGAGCGTGCACCACGGCGGCGGTGTCGGCATCGGCAACTCGATCCACGCCGGCATGGTCGTCGTCGCCGACGGGAGCGCCGACGCGGCCGAGCGCCTGGAGCGTGTACTCACGGCCGATCCCGGCACGGGGGTGATGCGCCACCGCGACGCGGGCTACCCGGACGCGGTCGATGCGGCCACGCGCCACGGTCTCGCGGACCCGATGGCGCCGCCCGACGCCTGAGTGGCAGCGCCGCCTCCCGAGCCGGCGCGCCCGCTGACCCGGCGGCTGCTCGTCCGCGACCTCGCGCAGGTCGTCTCGCCCGCGGGCCGGGGCGCACCTCTGCGCGGGTCGCAGCTTGGTGCGGTCGACGTCGTCGAGCGGGCCTACCTCCTGTGTGAGGAGGGGCGAGTCGCAGCCGTCGGCCGGATGCGCGAGCTCCCAGATCTCGGCGGCGCCGTGGAGGAGCTCGACGGGCGCGGTCTCTGCGCGATCCCGGGTCTCGTCGACTGCCACACCCACGCGTGCTTCGCGGGCGACCGGGTCGAGGAGTTCGCACTGCGCGCGGGTGGGGCGAGCTACGAGGAGCTCCACGCGGCCGGAGGCGGCATCCTCTCGACCGTGCGCGCCACCCGGGCGGCGGGCGAGAACGGCCTGCTCGAGGCGGTATCGAGGCACCGAGCCTGGATGTTGCGGGCCGGGACGACGACGTGGGAGGCGAAGTCGGGCTACGGCCTCGATCGAGAGACCGAGCTCGCGTCCTTGCGCGCGATCCGCGATGCGGGAGGGGCCGCGACCTGGCTGGGGGCCCACGCCGTCCCCCCGGAGTTCGCGAGTCCCGACGCGTACCTGGACTTCGCGCTCGAGGAGGTGCTGCCCGAGGCAGCGCAGCTCGCCGAGGCGGCCGACGTCTTCCTGGAGCGAGGGGCCTTCGACGCCCTGCAGGCGCGCCGCTTTCTCACGGCCTGCCGGGAGCACGGCCTCGCGCTCCGGCTGCACGGCGACCAGTTCACGCAGGCCGGTGCAATCGGCCTCGCAATCGAGCTCGCCGCCCGCTCGGTCGACCATCTGGAGGCGACGGGCGACGACGGGGTCCGCGCGCTGGCGCTCAGCGACGTGTCGGCGGTACTCCTGCCCGCGAGCGCCCTCTTCCTCGGCCGTCCGATGCCGCCCGCGCGAGCTCTCGTCGACGCCGGGGCCGCGGTGGCGCTCGCGACCGACTTCAACCCCGGCAGCGCGTACTGCGAGAGCCTGCCGCTCGTGTGCTCGCTCGCGGCGACGCAGCTCCGGTTGACCCCCGCCGAGGCGCTCTCCGCGTGCACGGTCAACGCTGCGCACGTCCTCGGGCGGGCCGGGCGCAAGGGACGGCTCGCTCCGGGCTTCGATGCCGACGTCGTCCTGCTCGACGCCCCCGACTGGCGGCACCTGTCCTACCATCTCGGCGGCGACCTCGTGCGGGGCGTCCTGCTCGGCGGCCAGCAGGCGGAGCTACGCTAGGGCCTGTCCGGAAAGGGAGCCGCCGCTCATGCCGTGCCAGAAGCAAGCGATGCAAGGACGCAGGGAGCCGCAATCTGCGGGCAGATTGGGGCGACTGAGGACGCGGCAGCGCGCCGCTTGTCGCGCGGCAGGAGCCCGGCCCGCTTTCTGGACAGGCCCCTAAGTCCGATGCCCTCTCGCAAGCAGCGACGGCGGCGTGCCAAGGACAGGCGTCACGAGTACGAGTACGTCCTCGTGGACTCGGAGGGCCACGAGGTCGAGGGCGCGGAGGAGGAAGAACCGCGGCCCGACAGGCGCGCTCGCACGGATGCGCGCGCCGAGCGGCCCCGTGGCGGATCCGCTCGCCCCGCCCAGGCCGGGCGCGGCGGCCGCAAGGTCGAGCCGGCGTCCTGGCGCCGCGTCGCGCGCCGGTCGCTGATCTTCGCCCCGCTGATGTTCATCACCGTCGTCCTGCTGAATCGCAAGCAGACGACCGGCGCGCACCTCGTCACGACGGCGTTCCTGCTCACCTTCTTCGTGCCCTTCCAGTACGTGATGGACACGATCGTCTACCGCTCATACCTGCGCCGGACCGGCCAGGGGGCCTCCGGCAAGGGCGAGTCGAAGCCGGCGAAGCGGCGCTAGGGCGTCGCTTGCGATGCCCGCCTCAGGATCGCGGGCTCTGCCCGTGATCCGTCTGAACCGACCGAACGAGCGCGTGGAGTAGGGTCACGCTCCTAGGGGCGTCGCTTGCGATGCCCGCGTCAGGATCGCGGGCTCTGCCCGTGATCCGTCTGAACCGACCGGCCGAGCGCGCGGGGTCCAGACCCACGTCCTAGGGCGTCGCTTGCGATGCCCGCCTCAGATCACGGGCTCTGCCCGTGATCCGTCTGAACCGACCCGGCCGAGCGGGTGGAGTGGACCCAACGCTCCTAGCGCTGCTCGCCGCGGTAGTGGCCCTCGCCGGGCCACGGCGCGAGCAGGAGGAGGATGAGGGCGCCGTTCTCGGAGGAGACGACGTGACGCTCCTGCGGAGCGAACGTCGCGAGCGTCCCGGCACCGGCGTCCATCGCCTCTCCGTCCGCCGGGCCGATCCGCACGGAGCCGTCGACCACCAGCACGAATGCCCGCTCCTTGACCTCGTGCTCGCCGAGCTCCTGCCCGGGGTCGAGCGCGATCAGCACTGCGCGTGCCTCGCCGTGGCCGGAGAAGAGGACGACGGGCGAGCGGCTTCCGCCGGGGGTTTCGATCTCGCGGAGGCTCCAGGTCTGCACGGGAGAGGAATCTACCCTGCGGGTTAGACTGGAAGCTCGATGGCACTCGCGGTCGATCGCTACGAGCTGGGGCAGATCGGGACGAATTGCTATGTCGTCCGAAGCGGGCCCGGGGCGACCGACGCGGTCGTCGTCGATCCTGGTGGGGACGTCACCGCACTGCGGCTCGAGCTCGCACGGCTCGGGAGGCGCTGCCGCGCGATCCTGATCACGCACTGCCACTGGGACCACCTCGGCGGCGTCGCCGATCTCGCCGAGGCGACCGGTGCCCCGGTCCACATGGGCGCCGACGAGGCCGGCGTCCTCGAGGCTCCTGCGGACTTCTACCCGGGCGTCCGGGTACGCCCCTACGTGCCGGAGGTTCGCCTCGCCGGCGACGAGACGCTCGACCTGGCTGGGATCACGTTCGAGACGGTGCGCGTCCCGGGTCACTCGCCCGGGCATCTCGCGTTCCATGCCGCGGGATCACTGTTCTCGGGCGACGTTCTCTTCGCCGGCTCCGTCGGCCGCACCGACCTGCCGATGGCCGACTGGGAGACGCTCCTGGCCTCGATCAGGCTCCTCCTCGCGCGCTTCCCGCCCGAGACGGTCGTCTACTCCGGCCACGGCCCGCCGACGACGCTTGGCGAGGAGCTCGCACGCAACCCGTTCCTGACCGAGCTCCGCGCGGAGCAGCACAGCGCGGCGTGAAGTTCTCGGCGCCGCGCGGCACGCACGATCTCCTTCCCGCCGACTTCCCGCTCTGGAGCCGGATCACCCGGACGGCCGAGGAGGTCTGCGAGACCTACGGGTACCGGCCGATCCTGACGCCGGGCTTCGAGGACACGGACCTGTTCCGGCGCACCTCGGGCGCGGGGTCGGACATCGTGCGGAAGGAGATGTACACGTTCGAGGACCTCGGCGGCCGCTCGCTCACCCTGCGGCCGGAGGCCACCGCCCCGATCTGCCGCGCCTACGTAGAGCACGGCCTGCACCGGGAGCCGCAGCCGCAGAAGCTGTTCACGATCGCGCCGGTCTACCGTTACGACACCCCGCAGAAGGGACGCTTCCGTGAGCACCGGCAGCTCTCGGTCGAGGCGATCGGAACCGACGACCCGGCAATCGACGCCGAGCTGATCTCACTCTACGTCGAGCTGCTCGGGCGGCTTGGAGTCGAGGGCTACCGCATCCACCTGAACTCGATCGGCGACCGCGCGTGCCGGCCGGCCTACGTCGAGCGGCTGCGCGCCTGGCTGGCCGGGCACGGCGAGGCGCTCGACGACGACAGCCGTGAGAAGGCCGTCGCGAGCCCGCTCCGCGTGTTCGACACGAAGAACCCGGTGGTCGCCACGGCGCTCGAGGCCGCACCCACGATCGGCGAGTCGCTCTGCGAGGCGTGCGCCGCGCACTTCGCCGCCGTCCGGCGCTACCTGGATGCCTACGGCGTCGACTACGAGCTCGTGCCGACGCTCGTCCGCGGGCTCGACTACTACACCCGGACGACCTTCGAGTTCGTGGCCTCTGACTTGGGTGCACAGGATTCGCTCGTCGGCGGCGGCCGCTACGACTACCTCGTCGAGGAGATCGGCGGGCCGCCGACTCCCGCGATCGGCTTCGGTGCCGGGATCGAGCGCCTGCGGCTCGCGCTCGAAGCCGTGGACGCAGCCGCCGAGCAGCCACGGCTGGAGGTCTTTTTCGCGGTCGAGCCCGAGGCGGCCCGGGAGCCCGTGCTGCAGCTGATGGCGACGCTCCGCCGCGCCGGGCGCGCCTGCGACACGGACTACGCCGGCCGCTCCCTGAAGGGTCAGCTGACCCAGGCGCAGCGGGCCGCCGCGGGGACGGTCGTCGTCGTCGGCTCGGGGTCGGTCTCGATCCGGCGGCGGGGGGTCGCCGACACCGTGGTCTCGACGCTGGACGAAGCGGCCGGCCTCCTGTGAGCTGGCGCGACCACCGCTGCGGGGAGCTGCGCTCGAACCACGTGGGGGAGACGGTGACCCTGGCGGGCTGGGCAGCCAGGCGCCGGGACCACGGTGGGCTCGTGTTCGTCGACCTTCGAGACGACGCCGGCCTTTGCCAGCTCGTCTTCAACCCGGAGCGCTCGGCCGAGGCCGCGGCGGCCGCGCACGGCGTCCGGAACGAGTTCGTGCTGCGCGCGACCGGCGAGGTCGTCGCCCGCGCGGCCGACGCCGTGAACCCGGCGCTCCCGACGGGCGAGGTGGAGGTGCAGATCGACCGGCTGGAGGTGCTCTCGTCGTGCCCGCCGCTGCCGTTCCAGGTCGACGAGGAGGGGGTGGACGAGAACCTCCGCTACACCCATCGCTGGATCGACCTGCGCGGGCGCCGTCTCCAGCGCAACATCCGCGCGAGGGCACGGCTCGTCTCGATCATCCGACAGGAGGTGGAGGCGGAAGGGTTCGTCGACATCGAGACACCGATCATGGCCAAGCCGACGCCCGAGGGCGCGCGCGACTTCCTCGTCCCGACGCGCCTGCAGAAGGGTCGCTTCTTCGCGCTGCCGCAGTCGCCGCAGATCTACAAGCAGCTGCTGGTCATCTCCGGCTTCGAGCGCTACTACCAGATCGCCCGCTGCTTCCGCGACGAGGATCTCCGGGCCGACCGCCTCCAGGAGCTGACCCAGCTCGACGTGGAGATGGCCTTCCCAGACGAGGAGTTCCTCTTCGCGTTGATGGAGCGGACGGTGCAGCGGATCTGGCGGGAGGTGAGAGGAGTCGAGCTCGAGGCGCCCTTCGCGCGCATGACGTGGGACGAGGCGCAGCTCCGCTACGGGAGCGACAAGCCCGATCTGCGCTTCGGGCTCGAGATCGTCGACGCCACCGAGGTCACGCGCGACTCGGCCTTCAAGGTCTTCGCGAGCGCGCCGGCCGTCCGCCACCTGACCGTCCCGCAGGAGCTCTCGCGCGCCGAGCTGGCGAAGCTCGAGGAGGTCGCCCGCCGCTGGGGAGCGAAGGGGCTCGCCTACCTCGTCTTCGGCGCCGACGGCGAGGTACGGTCGCCGATCGCGAAGTTCCTCTCCGAGCGTGAGCTCGCCGCCTTCCGCGCCGACGCGGGCTCGACCGTCCTCTTCGGCGCCGACGAGCCGCACCTCGTCGCGCGGGTGCTCGGCGCGCTTCGCCTGCATCTCGGCCGCGAGCTGGACCTGATCGACCGGGAGGCCTGGCGGTTTCTCTGGGTGACCGACTTCCCCCTGCTCGAGTGGGATCCCGAGGCGGATCGGTGGACCGCCGTGCATCACCCGTTCACGCGTCCGAACGACGAGGGGGTCGCGCTGCTCGACACCGACCCCGGCGCCGCGAAGGCGGTCGCGTACGACCTGGTCGGAAACGGGATCGAGCTCGCCGGCGGCTCGTTCCGGATCCACGAACAGGCGCTCCAGGCACGCATCTTCGACCTCCTCCGCGTCTCGCGTCAGGAGCAGGCCGCCAAGTTCGGGCACCTCCTGAACGCGCTCGCGATGGGGGCGCCTCCGCACGGGGGCATCGCTTCGGGGATCGACCGGCTCTCGATGGCCCTGCTCGACGAGCCGCTGATCCGCGACACGGTTGCCTTCCCGAAGAACCAGGCCGGCCTCGACCCGATGACCGGCGCGCCGACCGACGTGACGCCCGAGCAGCTCGCCGAGCTCGGGCTCCGGCCCGCTCCGGCCAAAGAGCGAAACCGGTAGATGGTTGACCGGTTCCCCCTCCGCCGGCGACGGACGCTAATCTCGCGGTCGTATGCCTGAAGGACTCGGGCCGAGGGTCGCTGTCGAGACGGGATTCCTGATCCTGCTCGCGGTCGGGGCAGCGGTCGCCGACCTCGAGCCGCTGCTGATCGTGCTCGTGATGGCAATCGGCTGGATTCTCGTCTCGCTCGTGGAGCTGCTCGCATCCCGCTCGCGCCAGGGCCTCGGTGTCTCGGGGCCGCTCGAGGCCCGCGGGGCACCGGGCGTCGCGACGCAGCTTCCGGCGGGCCCTCCGATCGCCGAGCCCGCGGCCTACGCCGTCGCCTACGAGCCGCCGGCGGCCGCGCAGTACCCGCCCGCCCCGGCTCTCGAGCCACCTGTCCCGGAGGAGCCGCTGCCGGAGCAGCCGCCACCCGAGGCCCCGGCCGCCGAACCGCAGCCGCAGCCGTCCGACTACGACTTCGAGTTCACGAAGCCCGGTGAGCCGGAGGACGTCTCTGCAACCGGGGTGCTCGAGCCGGCGGCCGAACACGTCGAGCCAGAGCCGCCCGCATCATCCGCCGCCGCCGAGGCCGGTACGACCGGCTTCGCGGCCCCCCAGCGGCAACGTGTCTCGCACCGCCTCCCGCCCCTCCAGCCGCGAGCGAAACGCAGCTGGTTCGGCCGGGCCGCGCGCCGGCGGGAGAAGCCGAAGCCCGAAGAGGAGGAAGCGAACTAAATGGTTGAGCGGAAATTCGCGCAGCGCAGCTGGTGGCCCAGACACGGCGCCGCTCACCACGTCAGGTCACGACCCGTAGCGCTGCTACGCGCCGCAACCGGCCGCGGCGACCCGCTTGGCCTGGGCCATCCCTGCGGGTGCGCCAATTTCCGCTCAACCATCTAGGCCGTGTGGTCTCACGGCCCGACACGGTTTGCGTTCGAGGCCGCATTCCTGATCACAGTCGCGGTCGTGACGGGGCTCGCTCACCTGAGTCCGCCCGCGATCATCGTGATCATGCTCTTCGCCTGGCTCCTGACCGTGCTCGTGGAGAGCGCGACCGCCCGCGGCTGGCAGAACCCCCTGGCGCGGCCCCTGCCGCCCCCCGTAGCTCGCCACGATGCGCCCCACCCGTCCGGCCGGATCGCCGCCGCTCCAGCGGCGAGCCGCGCGGCTTCCGAGAAGATCGCCCCGGAATGGCTGGAGTCGGCCGAAGCGCTCGGGATCACCATCTCGGGCTTCGAGCCTCCGCCCGCGGCGGCACCGATCGTTCCACCCGCCGCCGCGGAGGCTCAGGACGAGCCGGAGCTTCGGCCCGAGGCTGCGCCCGAACCGGAGCCCGAGCCGCTTCCCCCACCCGAGCCGGGGGCCGCACCTCCGTCGGCTCCCGCTCCGGCCGACCCGGAGCCCGTGGCGGAGCCTGAGCCCGCCTGGCCCCCTGCGGCCCGGGTTCGGCTTCCGCTTCGGTTCCGCAGCCAGGCTCGTCGCCGTGTGGAGGCTCCGCCTGCGGAGCGCCCGGAGCCGGTGGTGCTCGAGTCTCCGCTCGCCCCGCCCGAGGCACCCGACCCGCCCGACCACCTCTCGGCCCGGCCGCTTCGCGTGCGGATGCCGCTCCGGTAGCGCACGCAGGCCCGCCGGCGGGTCGAGCCGCCGCCGCCTCCTCGCCGCGACGTCTTCGTCTCGGCCGAGCCGCCGCGGTCGTTGCCGGCCGAGGCTCCCGCGCCCGAGCCGACGCCGCCTCGCGTCCGGCTGCCGCTCCGCTTCCGCAGCACGGCGCGGCCCCGATCAGAGCCGCTCGTTCAGCCAACCGAGCCCGCTCCGGAACCCCTCGAGGAGGAGGTTGCGCCGCCCGCCCTTCCCGCGCGCGTCCATCTACCGCTCCGGTTCCGGACCGCCGCAAGGGGGCGCCCGGTCCCGACGGCCTCCCTGAGGAGCTCGCAGCCCGACCCGCCCGAGCTCGCCGCCGAGCCGGTGCCGCAGGAGCCGGAGCGGCCGGCCGAGGACGGAGACGAGGTCGTGCCGGCGGAGGGCGAGGCGCCCGGCGCGACGCCGGAGCCGGTCGAGCCTCGCAGCTCGGAGCCGACAGCGCGCCGCTGGCCATGGCGCCGGCTACGCCGCCGCGCGCGCCCCGAACGGCGTCCCGGGGAGCGGGTCGAGCCGCCTCAGGCCGAGGAGGAGGTCCGGGGTCTCGAGCCCGCGATGCCCGAGCCGGCGAACGAACTCTCCGAGTCGCCGCAACTCCCGTTGACCAAGCCGCTTCCCGGCGACGACCTCCCCTCGCCCTCGGAAGCCGGCCAGCTCGAGGTCGCTGAGCCAGAGCCGATCTCTCCTCCGCAGCCCGAGGCCGTTGCTCCGCCCGCGGCCGAGCACAACCGGTGAGCCCGGCACTCGCCCAGCGGGAGCTCGCACTCGCCGGCGTCGCCCTCCTAGCGGTGCTCGTCTCGCTCGCGCTCGGAGGCACCGGCTCGGACGCCAAGGACCGGGGCGTGCCTCGCCCGGTGACCGTGGGGGGCGCCGGCTGGTACGAGGCCCTCGCAGCTCCGCGCGAGGGGCCGTACGGCGGGCGCTCGGCCTGCGGCCGGGTGATCCGCCGGGAGACGCTGGGCGTGGCCCATCCGGTGCTGCCCTGCGGCGCGAAGATCTTCATCTCGTTCGACGGCAAGCAGGTCCTCACCCAGATCGTCGATCGGGGGCCGGATGAGCCAGGACTCGACTTCGAGATCTCGACCGCACTCGCGCGGAGGCTCGCCCTGACCGGGGTGCAACGGATCCGATGGAGCTTCGCTCGGGCCTGAGAAGCTCTGAGCCGCGCGCGGGAAGGTCGGCTACAGTGGCCCGGTGCTCGACCCCGTTCGCGGCTCCGCGGACATGTAGAACCAACATCCGATGCAAGGGCGCCCGAGTCGGGCCGAAGGGGTTTCTCCGAAGCTCGCAGGGCACCCACCTGGTTTGTCCAGGTTCGCACGGACGCGGAGAGACGGCGGGGTGGGGCACATCTCGCTCGTCGTCTGATCAGGCAACGGGGTGCCGGCCAACCTTTACGCTAGCCTGGACCGGTGCGCGAGGTGGTGGGAGACGCGTCCCGCGACGGGGACTTCGCGCTCGTCCGTCTGCGGATCGACGGCGAGCGGATCGTCGACGCGGACGCGGACGGCCTCGTGGCGCCGCTCGCGGGCCTGAGCCTCCTCGAGGCGGCAGCGGTGCCGGGCGAGACGCTCGCCGTCGATGCCCTGGCGAATGCGCTCGGCCCGGTCTTCCGAGCTGCTCCCGCCCCGGGGCGGGTCGCCGTGGCGATGAGCGGCGGCGTCGACAGCGCGGTCGCGCTGCTCCGCGCGGGGTCAGGGGCCGTCGGCGTGACGCTCCGCCTCTGGATCGACCCGGCCGCGCCGGACGCAGCGCGGGCATGCTGCTCGCCCGAGGCTGTGATCGCCGCCCGCCAGACCTGCCACTCACTCGGACTGCCGCACGTGACGCTCGACCGCCGCGAGGAGTTTCGGCGAGCGGTCGTCGGGCCGTTCGTTCGCGGCTACGCGCGCGGCGAGACGCCGAACCCGTGTAGCCGCTGCAACGGCGGCTTCCGCTTCGCCGAATTGCTCGCGTTCGCTCGCCGAGCCGGAGCGGCACGGCTTGCCACCGGGCACTACGCGCGCATCGCCTCCCACCGCGGCCGCCTGCTTCTCGCGCGGGCGCTCGACGAGGACAAGGATCAGTCGTACATGCTCGCCCGCCTCGACCCCCGACGACTCGGGCGCATCTGGTTCCCGCTCGGCGAGTCGACGAAGCCCGACGTGCGCCGGGAGGCCGCAAGCCGGGGGCTCGCGGCCGCGGCGAGGCCGGAGAGCCAGGAGGCCTGCTTCCTCGGCGGCGACGACTACAGACGCTTCCTGGAGCGCCAAGGCCTCCGCCCTGAGCCCGGGTCGCTGCTCGACGAGCACGGGCAGCGGGTCGGAAGCCATTCGGGCCACTGGCGCTTCACGCCGGGGCAGCGGCGCGGGCTCGGCCTCACTGCCGCCGCACCGCTCTATGCGCTCTCGACCGACGCCCGGACGAACACCGTCGTCGTCGGCCCCCGCGAGAGCCTCGCACGGCGGCGCATCTCGGTCCGGGGCAGGCTCTTCGTCCCTGTCAGCGAGGCCGAGGTGAAGCTCCGCTACCGAGGGCCGGCCCTTCGGACCGGCGTTCGCGCGAGCGAGCGCGGGTTCCGCCTCGAGCTCCGCGAGCAGAGCTTCGGCGTCGCCCCCGGGCAGACCGCGGTCGTCTACGAGGACGGCGTCGTGGTCGGCTCGGGGCTCGTGGCCTCGAGCGAAGCCGCCTGAGTTGCTCGACCGGGGACTCCTGCGATCCGCGGCCGCTGGGCCTGGTGCGGCACGGTTCAGCACTAGGATCGAGACTGTGCCGAACGAGATCACGCTGACGCTGCCGCGGGACCACGACCTCTTCGGCGTCGCCCACCTCGTCGTCGGCGGCATCGCGGCTCGCTTCAACCTCACGCTCGAGCATCTCGAGGATCTTCAGATCGCCCTCGACGGCCTGCTCGAGCACGGCGACGCGCGAGAGGCGACGGTCGTCCTTCGCATCGAGGAGCAGGGGCTCCACGCCCGGGTCGGGCCCTTCGAGGGCGAGGCCCTTCAGCGCGAGCTCGACAGCGAGCTCGAGCCCGTCGGCCTCCGTCGGCTGCTCGACACCGTGGCCGCGGGCTACAGGGTGATCTCGGACGGGCAGCGTCGGTGGATCGAGCTGACGAAGGAGATCGGCACTCTGGAAGACCCGGCCTGATGGCGGGCAAGAGCGACAAGGCGCTCCTCCGCCGGTATCACGAGCATGGCGATGTCGCGGCGCGCGAGCAGTTGATCGAGCAGTACATGTCGCTCGTGCGCTCGCTCGCCCGGCGGTATTCCTACCGGGGCGAGCAGCTCGAGGATCTCGTCCAGATCGGCGCGATCGGCCTGATCAAGGCGATCGA
>JACDAS010000212.1 GCA_013695295.1 Actinomycetota bacterium
CGAGCGAGGGCGTGTTCCAGATCCCCACGAAGTTCGCCGCGGCGCCGAACCCGAGCCCCACGATGCCGCCGTAGACGAGGCCGTCGAGCAGATCGTCGATCTCGAACCTCACCAGCAAGAACACGGCGAGGATCGCCAGTCCTCGAACCACCTCCTCGACGAGCGGCGTCCCGATCCCGAGCGAAGGCTCGGGCACGATCTGCTGCGACGAGAGGCTCGTGGCGATGTCGAAGGCACGGTCAAGTGCGTAGGCGATGGCCGGAGCAAGCAGGCCGCCGAACAGGAGCGCGAGTCCGAGCAGTCGCAGGGGCTCCTTCTCGTAGCGATCGACCCACCAGATCGCCCCGAGCAGGATGGGGAACTCCCTCCTCCTGACGGCCGCGAGCGCGAGGCCGATCACGGCCCCGTAGAAGACATGGTTCAGCTGGCTGATCAGCGACGTGTAGAGCGACGAGTCCGTGTCGGAGCCGAGCGAGGGCGTGTTCCAGATCCCGACGAAGTTCGCCGCGGCGCCGAACCCGAGCCCGACGATGCCGCCGTAGACGAGGCCGTCGAGCAGATCGTCGATCTCGAACCTCACCAGCAAGAACACGGCCAGGATCGCCAGCCCTCGAACCACCTCCTCGACGAGCGGTGTCCCGACCCCGAGGGACGGCTCGGGCACGATTTGCTGCGACGAGAGGCTCGTCGCGATGTCGAAAGCACGATCGAGCGCGTACGTGATGGCCGGAGCCAGCACGCCGCCGAATACGAGCGCGAGTCCGAGCAGTCGGAGCGGCTCCTTCTCGTAGCGATCGACCCACCAGATCGCTGCGAGCAGAAGGAGCATCGGCACGATCGCCCAGATCAAAGCCGTCCAGAAGCTCCCAGGTTCCATCTACCCGACCTCCCTCTCCGTTGCGGTTAGCCGAACGTCTTGCAGTCGCTGGCCTTACCGGTCTCGTAGCCCGTGAGGAACCAGGCGGCACGCAGTCCCGAGCGGCCATGGGCGTTCGGGTCGGTCTCGGGCGTCCCGTCGGCATCGCCGATCAGATCCTCGACCTTGATCGCCTCCTGGATGTCGCCTTTCTCGAGCAGCCCGCGACGGTAGGCGGTCCTGGCCCAGACGCCGGCGAAGCAGTCGGCCTGCGTCTCGATCTGGATCGTCAGCAGCTTGCCCTGGTTCCTCGCGTCGAGGGAGCCGAGCAGGTCCTGGATCCGGTGGGCCCACTCGTGGCTGACCGCGTAGGCGACCGCGAAGTCGCCGTACTTCTTGTAGATCAGCTTGTCGATCAGCTGGAGCGGGAGGAAGATCTTCCGGTCGGCGGGGCAGTAGAACGGGCCGACGGGATCGAACGAGACGACGACGTGGTTGCCGCAGATCGACCGAGCCTTCTGCCCAGGCTTCACGATCACGACCTTGGCCGGCGCGTACGGCAGACCGGCTTCGGCGAACGCCTGCTTCCAGACGTTGGAGACGTCCGTGGCGATCCGAGCCATGAAGACGTCAAGGCCGGCCTTTCCCGAGCCGACGACGTTCGGCCGAGGTTGCGGGAAGGCCTCGGGGACAGCGGGGAGGAGGTCGATCGCCTCCTTCGCGCCCGTGTTCGACTGGACGTTCGGCCGCATGGCGTTCGGGTCGTCTGCCGACGGGCCGTTCGCCTCCGGCGCCTGTGCCGACGACGGGGTCACCGACTCGAACGCCCGATCCTGTGAGCTCGAGCTGTCGCCGCCGCAGCCGGCGAGCGCGAGGGCGCCCGCGAGCAGGGTCAGCACCGCGGCCGCTCTCCCCCGCGACGCCGCGACGCGATTCGTTTCGTTCCTCATGTTCTCTCGCCCCTTCCGGCCTGCCCAACTGAAATGCCCGGCGGAATGTAACACCTTGCGGCAGCGGTTTCTGCGGGTCCCGCGCAGACGGGAAGCGGCCCGGGGTCAGCCGAGCGCGGCCGCCTCGGCCGGCACCGTCGCGACGTCCTCGCGTCGAATCAGGAGGAAGGTCGCGGCGATTCCCGCGATCGCGAAGCCGACGGCGACCCAGAAGGCCCAGGTGAAGCCTCCGGTGAGCGCCTCCGGACGGGTGTCGCCCCGGTCGGTCAGCGTTCGCGAATGGCTCGTCGCGATCGTCGAGAGGATCGCGAGCCCAAGGGCGCCTCCGATCTGCTGCGACGTGTTGATCAACCCGGACGCGAGGCCCGCCTCGTGCGGCGCGACCCCGGCGAGGGCCGCGATCGAGACGGGCACGAACGAGAAGCCGAGGCCGACGCCGATCGCGAAGAACCCGGGCAGGAGGTCGACCGGGTAGGAGCCGTCGACCGAGATCTGCGTGAACCACAGGAGGCCTAGGAGGAGCGCCGACATCCCGCCTGCGAGCGCGGGCTTGATCCCGATCCGCGTCACGAGCGCCTGCGCCGCGCCCGCCGAGACGATCGCCGTCAGCGCCACCGCCAGGTAGCCGAGACCGGCCTGGAGCGCTGAGAAGCCCAGAACCTGCTGCATGTAGAGAGAGAGCAGGAAGAACATCGAGAAGACGATCGAGCCGAGCAGGAGCCCGACCACGTTGGCGCCCGTCAGCGTCCGCAGGCGCGCGAAGATCCCCAGCGGCACGAGGGGCTCACGCGAGCGCCACTCGATCGCAAGGAAGATCGCGAGCAGCGCGGCGGCGAGCGCGAGCAGGCCGATCGTCCGAACCGACGTCCACCCTTCCTTCGGCGCCTCGACCAGGGCGTACACGAGCAGCATCAGGCCTGCCGTGACGGAGATCGCGCCCCCGACGTCGTAGCGCTTCGCCTGGCCTTCCACCCGGCTCTCCCGCAGGAGCCTCGGGCTGAGCGCGATCACGAGCGCCCCGATCGGGACGTTGACGAAGAAGATCCACTCCCAGCCGAGGAAACGGGTGAGGATGCCGCCGAAGAGGACGCCCGCCGCCGCGCCGCCGCCGCCCATCGCGCCCCACACCCCAAGCGCCTTGTTCCGCTCGGCCCCCTCCGTGAAGGTCGTGGTGATGATCGAAAGGGCCGCGGGGGAGATGATCGCCGCACCCGCGCCCTGCACCGCCCGCGCCGCGATCAGGAAGCCCTCCGAGTCGGAGAGCCCGCAGGCGAGCGAGGCCGCGGTGAAGACGCCGACGCCGACCATGAACAGGAGCCGGCGCCCGAGCAGGTCGGCGGCGCGCCCGCCCAAGAGGAGCAGGCCGCCGAACGTGATCGCGTAGCCGCTCACGACCCACTGGAGGTTCTCTTGCGAGAAGTGAAGGTCGGTCTGGATCGACGGCAGGGCCACGTTCACGATCGAGATGTCGAGCACGACCATGAAGAAGGCGCCGCAGAGCAATGCGAGGGCGAGCCAGCGGCGGGGATCTGGGGTGGCTTCGGCTTCGGGCATCGCTCCTCCTTCGTCGGGGTCTCCCCCCGCGAAACGCTGCCGTCGGAGCCCCTATTCCTCGTCGCGCGTTCGCGTCAGGCGCTGCCGCCCGCCCCGCGCACGCAGGTGCGCAGGTACGAGCGCGTGAGCCGGGCGCAGGCGTCCCGGCGTGCCGCATCGGTCGCGACGAGGGTGCCGACGATCGTGCCGATCCCGTTGAAGCACTGCAGCCTCGCCTCGAGCGGGGCACGCTCGCAGAGCTCCGCGGCGCGCGCTCCGCCGGCGTCGTTCGAGGTGATGTCCCGTGCCGCGCCGTAGAGGCAGTCGGAGAGGCTCGAGCGGGCGTGGGCGCAGAGCTCGAGGATGCGCCCCGGCTCCTGGCGCGACGAGCCCGAGGCATCCCGGCCCAGCGACTGGAAGCACGTCGCGACCCACACGCGCTCCACCGCCGCGCAGATCCGCGCCGCCGCCTGCCAGTCGAAGTCGTTGGCCTGCAGGATGCGCGAGGTGACCATCAGGTAGCAGTAGAGCTTGTGGCGCTCAGCGACGGCGTTGCACGGGTAGACGAGGTCACCGTCCCGCAGCCAACGCGTCTTGAAGCCGTACGCAGTCTTCTCGGCGCCGTTGATGTTCTCCATGAAGATCCCCCCGGAGCAGGACGAGCGATCCCAGCCGGTGCGGAGCCGGTCGCAGACGCGGAGCGAGAACGGCAGGTCGTACCCCGACTGGAGCATCAGCCCGTGGCCGAGGCCGTGAACGCACTGGTAGGCGAGCCACTGGGTGCGGCGGACGACCTGGCCCGCGCACAGCCGGCGGGCTGTCTTGACCACCTGCGGCTCTCCCGACACGCCGCTGAACGCCCGCTCGAGGATGCCGTGGTAGTAGCCGGACCAGCAGGAGGCGGACCCCTCCGAGAAGGCGCGGCCGACGTCTCCGCGGTAGCGTGCGAGCGCGCCGGAGCCGATCAGATGCGCGATCCGGTGACAACCGCTCTCAACCACGCGGTCGGTGAGCATCTTCGCGTCGAAGGTACGGAGCGCCGCCTGCGGGCCCTCGCGGAAGGCGAGGTTCCCGAAGGCCTGCTCGAGGCACGGCTGGTCGGAGCCGCAGTCCGAGAGCTCGGTCCGGTCGGGCGCGAAGCTGCCGGCGACGGGATGCGGCGAGGTGTCCCGCGCCCCCGCGGCCGCGGCGGCCGGCCGAGCCTCGCCGTCCGAGCCGAGCAGCCAGACGGCCGGCCCGACAGCTGCGGCGGCGAGCGCGAGCGCCCACGCGAGCGCCACCGCCCGCCCGCGCGTGAACCCGGGAAGCCGAGGTCTCATCCCGATCGAGTGTAGCCCGCCCGGGTGAAGCGGCCGGCGGGCCGCGCGCGCTTCAGATCTTCTTCGGCTTGTACGTCCAGCCGGCGCCCGTGACGGCCTCGATCACGGGATCGCGGAGATCGGACCAGCTGAACGCGTACCCCTCTTCGTCGGCCCCGCCCTCGGTCACGTGCGGGCCGAGCCAGGCGAGGACGTGGAGCTTCTCGGTGCCCAGGTGCTGGCCGCGCTCCCAGCCCTTGGCCGCCGTCAGCCCGCCGGCGCCGAGCTCTGCCTCGGTCGTCGTCTTGAGGCAGATCCCGCTGGCCTCGTGGTCTCCCTCGTCGAGCGAGATTCGGATCGCGCGGTAGAGGAACTCGTACTCGCCGCCGTCCGGTCCCACGCTCGCTACCTTTGCCGACCAGGAGACGAGCACGTCACCCTCCTCCTCGCCGGCCTGGATCCCGCGCCCGGAGATTCCGAGCAGGCGACGCCGTACCTCGGCCCCGGGTGCCGCGGCGACGCCCTTCGCCGGCTCGGCGGCGGTCAGAATCCCGCGCGTCTTCTTCTTCAGGCGGTCGAAGAGCCCCATCGCTCGGAAGCTTAGACCGCGCTACCTGGCTCGTGCTGGTTCCGAATTGCAGCGCTGGCCGAGTCGAGCTGCCCGCCCTTCGGATGGCGGGCACGTACTCGTAGGCCCCAATGTCGGGTCGCCCGCGCCGGAAGCTGCCGTTCAGGTCTGTCGCCGGCGCGTAGCGGCGGCTCGCATGGTCGATGAGCAGGGCGGAGGCTGCCGTCGGTCTCGCGCGGGAATCGAGCCCGGCGGGTCCGACGCGGTCCGAGGGCGAGCACCCGCTGCCGCGAAGGACGACGTTCGAGACCGACGCCGCGGCTCCGTTGCACACCCGCGCCGGGGTCTCGAGGAGGCCGATCACGTTGTTGGCGAGGATCGGCCGGAGCCTTCGCGGCAGAGCGAGGTAGACCGAGCTCATGCGGAGCGATGCCTCGTAGCCGTCACTCCGGGTCGACCCGGTGAGGATCGTGTTGTTCACCACCCGCACGTAGTGGGGCACGCGCAGCGTCGCCCGGCTGCCGATGATCATGCCCATCCGTGAGCGGTACCCCGGCACGAGCGGGTCGGTGCCGACGAAGACGTTGTTCACGACCGTGACGTGGTCGATCGCGGTTCGTCAGGTAGAGCTGCGAGCCCCCGACCCGGTAGACGCCGAAGTGGTTCCCCTCCACCAGGAGGCGCTGCCCCGCGAAGAGCTCGACCAGATCCTGGTGGCCGCAGCGGACGGGGCCGATTCGGCAGGGGAGCGACCGCTCGAAGCGGTTCCGCAGAAGCCGGAGATCCGAGCCGAAGCGCCCGTGGACGAAGTCGCAGCCGTAGCAGTCGTGAAACCAGCTGTCCGCCACGGTCACGTGGCTCGCGCCCGTGCTCAGAAGCAGGCAGTTGACGAGGGAGGGCGAGCGGTCGCCGCAGTGCGTGAACGTGCTCCTTCGGATCGTGACGTGGCTCGAGTCCGGGATCGACACCGAGGCTGAGTGGCGCGTCCCGCGTGCGCTCACGAGCAGATCGTGCAGCTCGACGTGACGCGAGCCGACCACCTCGATCCGTGCATCCTGCGAGACGGGCGAGACGGTCAGGCCCCCGATCGAGACCTGCTGCGCGCGGTCGAGGCGGATGCGCTCGACCTGCGCGCCCGGGGTGCCCAGGATTCGCAGCGGACGCTCGCCGCGCGCCCCCACGAGCAGCTCGCCCGCGTACACATGCGGGAGGAGGAGGATCGTTCCGCCCGACTCGCGCAGGGCGGCGACGGCACCCTCGAACTGGGCCTCGCTTCGAACCCAGATCGACGCGGTGGGAGCCGTTGCCGGGTTCGCGCCCGGCGCTCCGCAGGCGAGCAGCAGCGCGAGTGCCCCGGCTCGCACCGGACGCCTACGAGGGGCGTGCTTCCGGGAAGCGCGGGAGCCCGTCGTCCGGGAGTGGCTCCCAGGCAGCCGCGTAGGCGACGTACTGGCGCGAGCTCGGCCGGATCCCCGGATCGCCGTCGAACACGCCGAGCCGGATGCCGATCACCTCGGGGTCGTCCGGGTCTTGCGACCAGAGCGCGCCGCCGCAGCGGGAGCAGAACACCTTCGCGAACCCGCCCGGGGGCTCGAAGGCGCCGAGCAGCTCCTCGCCCGCCACGATCCGGAACGAACCGGGTTGCACGCGCGCCGACGCCGAGGCAGCGGTACCGGAGCGTCGCTGGCAGCGGGTGCAGTGGCAGTAGCCGGCGGACGCGAGCGGGGCCGTCACCTCGAA
>JACDAS010000220.1 GCA_013695295.1 Actinomycetota bacterium
ATCGCCTCGGCGCGCGCAAGCAGCTCGCGCACGGCCTGGCGGCCCTCCTCGCCGTAGTCGCAGGTGAGCTCGTTGACGTACATGCCGACGAAACGGTCGGCGAGCTCCTCGTCGAGGCCGCGGCCGAAGCGGAGCGCGTAGCGCAGCGCCTCGTCGCGGTTGGCTAGCCCCGCGCGGATCGACTCCTCGAGCACCGCCGAGAGGGCCCGCAGGGTGTCCGGCCCGAGATCGCGGCGAGCAACGTTGACGCCGAGGGGCAGCGGCAGACCGGTTTCGAGCAGCCACCACTCGCCGAGGTCGACGACCTTTTGCAGACCGTGCGAGGCATAGGTCAGCTGCCCCTCGTGGATCAGCAGGCCCGCCTCGGCCCGGCCAGACACCACCTCGTCGAGGATCGCGTCGAAAGGCACCTCGCGGTAGGCGAAGTCGCCGGCGTACAGCCTGAGCACGAGGAACGCCGTGGTCATCCGGCCCGGAATCGCCAGCTCGACCCGGGACAGGTCGGCGCGGGTCAGGGGCGCGCGCGAGACCACGATCGGCCCGTACCCCGCACCCATGCTGGCGCCGTGGGGCAGGAGCACGTAGCGCTCCTGCACGAATGGATACGCGTGCAACGAGATCGCGCTCACCTCGAGCCGGGCCTCGAGCGCCCACTCGTTCAGGGTCTGGATGTCTCGCAGCACGTGCTCGAACTCGAAACCGCGGGTATCGACGGCTCCCGCCGTAAGCGCCCAGAACATGAACGCATCGTCGGGATCCGGGCTGTGGCCGAGGCGAATGCGCAAGGCGGCGAGACGCTAGCACCGCCCCCCGCAAGGACGCGGCACCACCGGTCGATACACTTGCCGGCCATGGGCCTCTCCGACGTCCTCCGCAATCCCTTCTCGTTCCTCTTCTCGCGCTCCGGGAACGAGGAGCGACTGGCTGCCTATGTGATCCGCGAGCACGACCGCGGCCGCACGCTGGCCGACATCCTCGACGACCCGTACGTCCGCAACCGTTGCTCGGAGCAGGAGCGGGGCCGGCTGCTCGACCACCCGGACGTGATCCGGGCGATCGGCGACGACATGGTCGAGGCGGCCCGCAGGGATCTCGCAAGCGCGCGCGGCTAGTAGCTGCTAGAGCTCCCGGCCGACCCCACGCTCGCGGGCGTGCTCGAGCGCGACCGCGCCGACCGCGACGTCCCAGGCGGCCAGGCCGTTCGACTTGAAGCAGACGATGTCCTCGTCCGACTGGCGCGCCGGAAGCTGGCCCGAGACGACCTCCTGGAGCTCGTGCACCTCCAGCCAGTCCAGCACGCCGTGCTCGACCGGCTCCACGAGGTCGCCCGACTCGAGCTTCGACTGCTCGAGCGAGTCGCAGCAGACGAGCTGCGCCCGTTCGAGCACGACGTCGTCGAGCTCGCGCGCGTGACGCCGGTTGGCGCCGACCGCGCACACGAGCGCGCCGAGGCGGAGCCATTCGCCGCGCAGCACCGGGTCCCTGGAAGTCGTCGCGGTGACGACGACCTCCTGTGCGCCGGGCTCGCGGTGGCTGTCGGCCGGCTCGACCCCGAGGCGCTGACAGAAGTCCGCGAGCCGGTCGCGGGACCGGCAGTACGCGACGACCTGCTCCACGGTGGGCACCGCGTGCCGGATCGCCTCCACCTGGCCTTCGGCCTGCCACCCGCAGCCGATCACGCCGAGCGTCCGTGCCCCGCCGCGTGCGAGGTGCTTCGCGGCGACGCCACTGGCCGCGCCCGTCCGGAGCTGCCCCAGGCGGTCCGCCTCGATCACCGCGGCTAGCTCGGCTCGCTCGAGGTCGAACAGGCAGAGGACGAACGGCGTCCCCCCGGGTAGCGACGCATACGACTTGACCCCCGCGAGCCCGAGCCCGGCGTCGACCGCGGACATGACGGCGAATGCGCCGCCGGGAACCGGGGAGCGCGTCCGGGGACGGTTCTCGATCTGGCCATCCGCAAGGCGGCGGAAACACCCCTCGACCGCCTCGAGGGCGTCCGCGACGCTGACTAGGCTGGCGACGTCGGACTCTGAGAGGAAGAGCGCCAGGAAGCACCAGTCTATGCGCACCATGTTCGCCCTCTACTGGATCTTCATCGTCGGGGTGATCGCCCTGTACTTCACGATCGGCCTCACACACTCGTGAGGCGCTTCCTGCGAGACAACGGCCTGTCAGTCGTCTTCGGTCTGCTCACGCTCGCGGCGATCCTCGGCCAGTCCTTCGCGGGCAGCCGCGATTTCAACGAGCAGGCGCGCGCGCACCACGCCGAGTCGGTGTCGTGGCTCAACTATGTGTTCTCCCCCGACTTCGGGGTCGCGCTGCTCGAGAACTGGCAATCCGAGTTCCTTCAGTTCTCGTTCTTCATCCTCGCCACCGTCTGGCTCGTGCAGCGTGGATCGAACGAGTCGACGACTCCTGAGGACGCCGGCCTCGAGTCGGATCAGAGGCAACAGGTCAAGGGCTACGCACCCGAGGGCGCCCCGCTCTGGGCCAAGGTCGGTGGGCTGCGAACGGCGATCTACTCCAACTCGCTGATGATCGCCATGTCCGCGGTCTTCTTCGCAACCTGGCTGGGGCAGTCGATCACCGGCTGGCGGGAGTACAACGGCGACCAGCGAGAGCACGCAGAGCAGGCGGTCTCGTGGCTGACGTACCTCGGCCGCGCCGACTTCTGGGAGCGCTCGCTCCAGAACTGGCAGTCGGAGTTCCTCGCCGTGGGCACGATGACGATCTTCACCGTCTACCTGCGCCAGCGCGGCTCGCCCGAGTCGAAACCGGTTGGCGCCCCCCACGACGAGACCGCGACCTCGGGCTAGCGCCCGGGCGGGGCTCTCACGCAGCTCTCATCCTCCGCACGGACAATCTCCCCGTGCGGGTCCTAATCGTCGAGGACGAACTGAAGATGGCGAGCCTGCTGCGCCGGGGCCTGCTCGAGGAAGGGTACGCGGCCGACGTGGCGCGCATGGGCGAGGACGCGCTCTGGATGGCCGGCGCGGTCGACTACGACGCGATCGTGCTCGACCTGATGCTCCCGGGCATCGACGGCGTCGAGGTCTGCCGGCGGCTCCGGGCGAGTGGGGTCTGGTCGCCAGTGCTGATGCTGACCGCGCGAGATGCCTACGAGGACCGCGTCGCCGGCCTCGACGCCGGCGCCGACGACTACCTGCCGAAGCCGTTCTCGTTCGCCGAGCTGCTGGCCCGCCTGCGCGCGCTCGTGCGCCGCGGAGCCGCCGAGCGGCCCGCCGTGCTCCAGGTCGGCGATCTTCGACTGGATCCGGCGACGCGGCAGGTCTGGCGGGGAGACCACGAGCTCAGCCTGTCTGCGAAGGAGTTCGCCCTGCTCGAGACATTCATGCTCCGCCCGGGCGAGGTGCTCTCGCGCTACCGGTTGCTCGAGCACGCCTGGGACTTCGGCTACGAGAACCGCTCGAACGTCGTCGACGTCTACGTCCGCTACCTGCGCGCGAAGATCGACCGGCCGTTCGGCCGGGACTCGCTGGAGACGGTGCGGGGCGTCGGCTACCGCCTGCGGCGGGACGGAGGAGCTTGAGCAGGCTCACCGTCCGGATCCGCCTCACGCTCGCCTTCGCCCTCGCCATGGCCGTCGTGCTCTCCGCGGTCGGCGCGTTCCTGTACCTGCGCCTGGGGGCCTCGCTCGCCGAGCAGCTCGACGAGGGGCTTCTGACCCGGTCGCAAACCCTGTCGGCCCTCGTCCGCGACCGCGGGGGGCGCTTTCCGGATGCCGAGCTCCCGTCCGGGGACGACGAGGGGTTCGCCCAGGCTCTGAGGCCGGACGGAACGGTCCTGGCGTCGTCGCGGTCGGTGCGGGGACAACCGCTCGTCTCTCCTCGCGAGCTCGCCCGCGCCCGCGCGGAACCGTTCTTTCTCCGACGAGACTCCGCGCCGGCTCTCCCAGGCCAGCCGGTCCGGCTTCACGTGGCGACCGTCCGCCGCGCGGGCGAGGCTCTCGTCCTCGTGGTCGGCGCTTCGCTCGAGGACCGCCAGGAAGCCTTGAACGGCCTGCTCGCACAGCTCCTGATCGTCGGGCCGCTGGCGCTGCTCGTCTCCTCGGGGGCCGGCTACCTCCTCGCGGCGGCGGCTCTACGGCCGGTCGAGGCGATGCGCCGGCGCGCCTCGGGGATCTCGAGCGACCGGCCCGGAGGCCGGCTCCCGCTCCCCCGGACCCGCGACGAGATCCATCGCCTCGGCGCGACCCTGAACGCCATGCTCGGCCGGCTCGAGGCCGGGCTGGAGCGAGAGCGGCGCTTCGTGGCCGACGCGAGCCACGAGCTCCGAACGCCGCTCGCGCTGCTCCGAACCGAGCTCGAGCTGGCGCAGCGTCAGCCTCGCTCCCGGGAAGAGCTCGGGCAGGCGCTGGACTCGGTCGCCGAGGAGGTGGAGCGCCTCGCCCGCCTGGCCGAGGACCTGCTCGTGCTGGCGCGCGCGGACGAGGGAGGCCAACCGCTCCGCCGCGACCGGGTGTCGACCAGGGATCTGCTCGAGTCTGTCGCCGCACGGTTCACGACCCGCGCCGAGGCCGCTGGCCGTCCGATCGAGCTCGCCGCCGGCGATCACGAGCTCCTGGGCGACCGGGCCCGGCTCGAGCAGGCGCTCGGCAACCTCGTCGACAACGCGCTCCGCCACGGCGCCGGCAGCGTCAGGCTCGAGGCCGAGCGCCGCGCCGAGCTCGTCGAGCTGCGGGTACTCGACACGGGAGAGGGATTCTCGCCGGAGTTCCTTCCCCGGGCCTTCGACCGCTTCACGAGGGCCGACGAGGCTCGCGGGCGCAGCGGAGCGGGCCTCGGGCTCGCGATCGCCGCCGCGATCGCCCGGCGCCACGGCGGCCGCGCGCACGCCGAGAACGGCCCCACCGGCGGCGCTGTCGTGACGCTCGCGCTGCCGCCGGAATGAGCAGCCGGCACTAACGAGGTCGAGCGCAAAGCCGCCGCGCCCGTTCTCAAGGTCTGGAGCGAAGCTCCCAGGTTTGCCCGCCGTCGGTCGAGTGTTCGATCGTTCCGTCGTGCAGAGCGACGTAGAGCTCGTCCGGGCCCGAGGCGAGAAAGGCTGCCGGCTGACCGCTCAGCTCGCCGCGCTGCTCGAACCGGGCGCCGCCGTCGGGACTGCTGAAGACCTGACCAGCCCCGGTCAGCAGATAGAGCTGATCCGGCGCCGGCCAGGCAAGCAGGCCGGCGGGCCCATCGAGCCGGCTCCAACTCTCGCCGCCGTCAAGAGAGAGATGCAGGCCCTGTTCCAGTTGGCTGGCTGTGGCCGCGACCAGCCGGCGAGGGTCACGCGGGCTCGCCGCGAGGTCGAGGAGCGGGCCGGGCAACGTGAGCTCGTCCCAGCTCCTGCCTCGATCGGCGCTGGCGAGCAGCCGATTGTTCGAGGAGTCGTAGCCGTAGACCTGGTTCCCGAGCGAGCGCAGGACATGAAAGTCGGCCTGACCCGACAGGGAGATGCTCTTCCAGGTCTCGCCACTGTCATCGGACTCGATCAACCCGAGGAGCGACGGCAGGCCCTTCTCCTGTGCCTCGTTGAGGTCGGGATGCCCCGAGCCGAGGAAGCGGTCCGGCCCGACAACGGTGAAGCCCATCGTGTCCTGATGGCGCTCGGCGACGCGTTTCGCGTTCGACTCGCCCCGGTCGAGGCGGTACAGGCCGGTGTGGGTGGCGATGAAGAGCGCGCCGTCGCCGGGGTTGATGCCGAGACCGTGGACGTGAATCGGGCCCGGGTCGTCGGCGGGGACGCCCTTGAAGGTCTCATCTCCGCCGGTGCGCCAGAGCAGAGCACCGACCGCGACCAGGGCGATCACGACGAGCGGCGCCACGGCGAGTAGGACGCGCTTCAGCTGGGACATCTCCTGCAGGACCGTCGTCTGGCGTGTCATTCCGTTGCTCGTCTGCCGTCGCCAAGGCGGCGGTGCCCCGGCCGAGCTGGGGACACCGCCACCCGCGGCGTCGGCCTAGTGGCCTCCGCCGTGGCCTCCACCGGCGTGCTTTCTCAGGATGGTGATCTCGCGGCTCTGCGTGGCAATGATCCGACGCGCGAGCTGCTTCAACTCGGCGTGTCCGCCACGCTTCAGAGCGAGCCGTGACATCCGGACAGCGCCCTGGTGATGGCCGAGCATCAGCGTGGCGAAGGTCGCGTCGAGGTCGTCGGTGCGGCGGAGCTCTCCGGCGTCGTGGTCCACCCCCATCTCCTGCTCGGAGAGGCCGAGCTCAGCTGCCCCGTCGGGATCGATTCGGCCCGAGCCGTACCACGCCTTGCGCCAGGCGATCATCTGGGCGATCTCCTTGCCCTGGGTGGCGATGATCGCATTGGCGATCTTCAGGAGCTCGGGCTGCTTGAGACCCTCCTTCTTGGCGACCCTTGCCATCTCGATCGCCGAGCGGTGGTGCGGAACCATCGCGTCGATGAAGGCACGGTCGAAAGGAGCCTTACCCGCAGTCCGCGTGGCGCCCATAGCCGTGTTTGCGATCGCTGCCGTCGCCAGCGCGACAGCGAGGATCACCGCGGCGCCGGTCGTGTGGATCAGAAGCTTCTTCATCAAGCCTTCCTTTCTCGTTCGCGTGGACGCGAGCGCTCAGCGCTGCATCGGGCTACGACCCGGAAAGGACGGCTCAGGTCAGGTAGCGCTGCAGCCACGCAGGCGAGGTGCGTGCAGCTCTGCCGGCCGGGCCGACAGCCGGCCGAAGCGGCACCGCCACGAACGCACGGAGCAATCGTCGTCCCTGCAGGGACGAGGGGCGCCGCGGGACGATGAACGCCCCTCCCACAGTGAGGAGAACGAGGCACAGGCCGATGCTGTGCAGCGGCGCATCGTGCCCTTTCATGGCCTGGTGGACGACGTGACCGGCGACTCCGTACAGCCCGACCGCAGCCACGACCACAGTCGCGGCGAGACGCGCCTTTCGGAGCGCGTGAGTGCTCACGGCTTTCACCATACCCGTGGGGGCGAAGAGAGGGGCCGGCTCAGAGAAAGAGCTGCATCTGGGTACACTCGAGCTCGTGATCGCCGTGCGTGCGGCCCGTTCCAACGGCTCGCGGCCCGGCCGGGCGCAGTGGCTCGCGCTCGCCGCAGTCGCTGGCTTCAGCATCGTCGCCGATCAGCTGACCAAGCAGCTGATTGCGGGACAACTAGCTGCGGGGACAACCGTGGACGCCTTCGGCCCGCTCTGGTTCAGCCACACGGACAACACTGGCTTTGCGCTCGGCCTTCTCGAGGATCGTCGCTGGCTGCTCCCCATAGCGACGGTCCTCGTGGTGGCCGCAACGCTTGCCTATTTCGCCCGCATCAGACGCTCGAGCGCTGCCGTGTCTCTGTCGCTTGGGTTGATCGTGGGGGGAAGTAGCGCGAACCTGATCGATCGTGTCTTCGTAGGTCACGTGACCGACTTCGTCGGGATCCATCTCTCGCCGGTCTTCAATCTGGCCGACGTCTTCATCGCCTTGGGGATTGCGATCCTCATCGGCCGCGAGTTCTTCCTCCGCCCGCCGCGCCTGTTCGGGCGTTAGTCGCGGCTCCTGCGCGCGCGGCTCAGTCGAGAGCTGCAAGCGGGTCGATCGACGCACCGCGCAGGCGGAGCTCGAAATGGAGGTGAGCCCTGAGGAATGGCCCGTCGAGCCCACGTGTCTCGAGCGCTTCGAGTGCCGCCGGCCCCACGGCTCCGACTTGTGGCAGTCCCGCCCAGGACTGAAAGCGGGATACGGCGATCTCGAGCCGCTCGCCGAAGACGCCGTCGATCGGCCCCGAGGGAAATCCGTGCCAGCCGAGCAGAAACTGAGCGGCTGCGACCGGGTCTCCTCCCACGTGGAGGTCCGCCGACTCAGAGGATGCGTCTGGCGCCCTCGTACGTCGCCGCATACCAGGAGTCCGACAGGTTCGAGATCTTGACGACGTCGCCGCTGTGTGGCGCGTGGATGAACTGGCCGCCGCCGATGTACATCCCGTTGTGCCCGAGGCCGTTGAAGAAGACGATGTCGCCCGGCTCGAGTTGATCCTGTGAGACGGCAACGCCTAGCTGCCACTGGTCGCCCGTGTAGTGCGGCAGGGAGATCCCAAGCTGCGCGTAGGCGTAGAGCATCAGCCCGGAGCAGTCGAAGCCCGAGGGGCTGGCTCCGCCCCAGACGTAGGGGACGCCCAGGTACTGCATGGCGGCTGCGACCACGTCGGTGCCCCGGCTCCCGGACGAGGGCACGATTGACGCCTCGGGCGTCTCGGCCACGACGCCCACCTCGTCCACTGTGATTTCCGGCGTGTAGGTCTCATCCGCGTCGGCGACGGCGTCGGGGGTCGACAAGTCAACGTCATCGCTGTGCGCGTGCGTGGTCTGCTCGGCAGCGACGCGGGCAACTCGGCGGCGTTCGGCAGCCGCGGCTTCCGCGGCGGCTGCGGCTACCGCCGCTGCTGCGCGCTGCGCTGCGAGCCGCGCCTGCGCCTCACGCCGTAGACGTTCCTGACGCGCTCGTTCCTCAGCCTCGAGGCGTGCGATCTCGCTCTTGATCGACTCGGCCAGCTGTCGGCGCTCGGCGAGCTGGGACTGGATGGAGGCCCTCTGCTCCTCGCGCTCGGCAACCAGATCGGCCTGGCGGCCGTGTGAGCGGGCGAGCTGTCGCTTGTTGCGCTCGATCGTCGACCTGAACCTCTCGACCTGGCGCACGACCTGTGCGTCCTGGTTGGCGACGCGCTGAACGGTGTCGAGCCGGTCGACGAGCTGGGTGACGCTCGACGCTCCGAGGAGGACTCCGAGCCAGGTGGTGTCGCGGTCTCCGCTGTAGAGGGAAACCAGACGTCGGGCCAGCGCCTGCTGCTGAAGCTTCAGATTGCGTCGGGCCAACTTGAGGTCGCGGCGGTTCAGTTCCTGCCTGTGCTCGATCTCGTCGAGCCGCACGGTCGCCTTGTTGTAGGCCTCGATCGCAAGGCCGAGCGAGCCGTCGAGCGCTTGAATTTGCCCGAGCACCTGCTGCACCTCGGCCTTCTTCGAGGCGATTTCCGGCGGCTCAGCGAGTGCAGGTACGGCGACGACGCACGCCGCGAAGAGCGCGAGCATAAGAATGGTCACCTGTCTCGCCCAGGGCCCGTAAAGGAGCCCCAACAGGCGTACCGGGAGGGGCCGGCACGTCATTGGGGCAGTACCCTAGCAGACGGCTGTCTGCGCTCTTGAGCCGAGGCCCTTCGCAAACGGTGATGCTCACCGTGCTGCTCGGACT
>JACDAS010000285.1 GCA_013695295.1 Actinomycetota bacterium
CGGCTACATCTCGCTCGGCAAGGGAATCACGATCCATCGCGACGACTGTCCGAACGTGAAGGCGCTGAAGCGAAACCCCGAGCGCTTCACGACCGTCGACTGGGACGGCGGCGCGACGCAGAGCTTCAGGGTCCAGATCGCGGTCGACGCCTGGGACCGGCCACGCCTGCTGGAGGACGTCGCCCGTACCTTCGCCGAGCACGGCACGAACATCGTCTCCTACGGCGGCGTCGTCGAGGATCAGCTAGCGAAGAACTGGTACACGGCGGAGGTCGGCGACGTGAAGAGCCTGCGCGCCCTGCTCGGCTCGCTGCGGCACATCGAGGCCGTTTTCGACGCGTACAGAGTGACGCCGTCCTAACTGGCAAGACGTCGTCACGCGCTGGAGACCCGGCCGAAAACGCACGAACCGGCTAGGGCTCCCACGCCTCGCCGCCCGTGTCCCAGCCGACGAGGCAGTGCGGCGAGACGATTAGGGCCACACGCTCGACGAACGCCGTCTCCTCGGGTCCCGCCGGGGCGGGGGAGACCCGCAGCTCCGCCACCTTCGCGCCGCCGAACGAGACCGGGAAGGCTGCGGGCTCACCCTGGAGCTGCCCCGCCTGCGGCCCGAGCAGCAGCCCGTCGCCGTCGACGAAGGCGATCCCCGCCCAGTCGAAGCCGCCGCGCTCGCGCAGCGTCGCGACGACCGCCCGCAGCACCTCGTCGGCGTCGCCGCCGCGGTTGAGAATGCGGTCGATCGCCTCGAGCGCCCCCGAGTGCCGTGTGCTCATCCGCCCGGGCCGGACGAGCCCTCGAACTCGGCGATCCGCTCCCGGTAGGCGTTCGGGATCTGCACCGGCCGGCGCTCGTCGAGGTCGACGAGCACGAGCGTCTGCGCGGCCGTCACCATCAGCACGTCGTCGCGGGCCCGGTAAGCGGCGAGCTCCCACGTCGCGCTCGTCCGTCCGATCCGCCCGAGCCGGATGTGGACGTCGACGACGTCGTCGAACACGGCCGGGGCGAAGTACTCGACCGTGCAGGCGCGCATGACGAACTCGTGGCCCTCCTCGCCGATGTCCATCCCGAGCAGGCCGAGGCTCCGGTGGTACTCGACCCGCGCGAGGTCGAAGTAGGGCAGGTAGCGCCCGTAGTAGACGATCCCCTGCGCGTCGGTGTCCGAGAAGCCGACCCGCGTCGATGCGGAGAAGCGGAAGCCCTCCTTCACGCGCGGATGAGCGCGAGCACCTCGTCGCGCCGGCGCTCCATCAGCTCGGGCGTGCGCGCCTCGAGGTTCAGGCGCAGGAGCGGCTCGGTGTTCGAGGGCCTGACGTTCAGGTGCCAGTCGTCGGCCTCGATCGAGATCCCGTCGAGGTGCGAGACGCGCCCCTCGGGCCCGAAGCGCTCCTTCAGCTCCTGGAGCTTCAGCGCGACGTCGGCGACCGGTGTGTTCAGCTCCCCGGTGATGAAGTAGCGCTCCCGGAAGGGGCGCAGGATCTCCGAGAGCTTCTCGCCCCGGGTCGACACGAGCTCGAGCATGAGCAGGAAGGGCACGACGCCCGAGTCGGCCTGCGAGAAGTCCCTGAAGTAGTAGTGGCCCGAGACCTCGCCGCCGAAGGCCGCGCCCTCCTCGCGCATCCGGTGCTTGATGTACGCGTGGCCGACCCGATTCACGAGTGCCGTGCCGCCCGCTCGCTCGATCGTGTCGGGCACCGCCCAGCTCGCGCGGACGTCGTAGATCACCTTCGCGCCAGGCTCCCTGGCGAGAATCGACTCCGCGAGGAGGGCCGTCGCGAAGTCCCCGGGTACGAACTCGCCCGAGTCGTCGACGAAGAAGCAGCGGTCGCCGTCGCCGTCGAAGGCGACCCCGAAGTCGGCGCCCTCCTCGAGGGTCTTCTGCACGATGAAGTCGCGGTTCTCCGGCAGCAGGGGGTTCGGCTCGTGGTTCGGAAACGTCCCGTCCGGCTCGAAGAAGCACCTGACGGCTTCCACCGGGAGCCGCTCGAGCACGGGCGGGAGCATCGCCCCGGCCATGCCGTTGGCCGCGTCCAGGACGATCTTGAGCGGGCGGATTCGCGCAACGTCTATGAACGAGCAGACGCGGTCGACGTAGGCGGGCCAGATGTCCTCTTTGCGGATCAGCGCGCGCTCGGCGGGGGGCTGGAAGTTTCCGAGTGCGCGCTCGCGGATCTCCAGCAGGCCGGACTCGCCCCCCACCGGGAGTGCACCCCGGCGCACGATCTTCATGCCGGTGTACTGCTTTGGATTGTGGGAGGCGGTGACGGCGATCCCGCCGTCCAGGCTCAGATGACCGACGGCGAAGTAGACCATCTCGGTTCCGACGAGACCGAGGTCGAGCACCTCGGCGCCCGCGTCGGCCGCGCCCTCCATCGTCGCCTCGGCCATCGCCGGGGCGGAGACCCGCATGTCGCGCCCGACCGCGATCCGGCGCGGCTCGAACTGCTCCACGTAGGCACGGGCGACCGCATAGGCCCCGTCTTCGTCGAGCTCGGAGGGATAGACGCCGCGGATGTCGTACGCCTTGAACACCTTCGGGTCGATCACGCCGGGGACTCTAGTGCTCCGTTTCGGGTGCCGGGTGGTGTCAGGCGGTTCGGACGCCCGCAGAGGCAAAGGGAGGGACTTCTGAAACGGAGCACTAGTCCCGAGACTCGTGCGTGAGCTTCTGGCCTCGCGGACGGATATGTGCGATACCAACCCCTGGAGGAGCGGATGAGGAAGATCGGTGGTCCCCTGATCGTGGCCCTGGCCGTGCTGGCCGTGCCCCAGCTTGCCTGGGCCAAGGAGGTCACGTCGGTGCAGCTCTGCGGGGCGTCGGGCTGCGCTGCGATCCCCAAGGCGAAGGCACGGAGCTTCTACGCCCACCCGGACGAGCAGGCGAGCCGCGTCTCGGCGCCTCCCGCCGGCGCGTACTACCGGCTGCGGCTGGGGGTCGGCGAGGGGGACGAAACCCTTGCCACCGTGGAGGCCTACGCTCTTGCCAACGGGCTCGCGATGCGCTCGTCGGACGGAGTCTGGACCGCGCTCTCGCCGGCGCAGCGCTCGGTGCTCGAGGATGTCCGGGTGTCGCCCTTTCCGGCTCCGCGGCTCGAGCGCGTCGAGGTGGCGGGGCACCGCTCGGCCGACCCGGCCGCCTACCTTGGGCTCGTCGGTCTCGAGCCGGCAGCCGTTCCCGCCGACCCGGGTACGCCGCTGCTCGTGACCCTCTACTGGCGCGACTCCGAGCATCCCTGGTCCGAGGCGGGCTTCCTCAACTACCTGCCTCGCACGAGGGTCGTCTTCGGCGCCGGCGGCTTCGCGCGGGTACCCGCGCCGCTCGCGGCCCGTCTCGACCGCGAGGCCGTCGGGCTGCCGCCGCTCCCTCCGGCGAGCGCTTTTCCCTGGGCGACCGTGTCTGCGGTGGCCGGCGCTGCGTCGCTCATCATCGTTGCGCTCGTGACCCTATTTCGGCTCCGGCGCCGTCCGCTCCCCGGCCGGCAGCCGACGGCAGCCTGACCCGATGTCGACGTGGAGAGCACTCGTCGCGACCCTTCCTCGTCCCGCCACCCTGCCGGTCGCCGCGGCGGCGAAAGAGGTGAAGTCCCTCTCGCTCTGCGGCGCCTCCGGGTGCGTCTCGGTCGAGGCGGGGGCCCTCGCCCGGTACGGCCGGGACGAGGGCAGCGCCCGCGCGGCAACCCCGGCGGAGGTACCGGGGCCGACGCGCTTCTACCGGCTCGAGCTCGGGGTGGGAGAGCCGGGGAGCTCGAAGGTCTTCGGTCGCTTCCAGGTGTGGTACGTCCCGTCGGCCGGACTCGCCTACGGGGCCGATGCCGACGCGCTCGGGCAGCCCTGGACGAAGCTCACCCGCGGGCAGGTCGCGGTCCTCCGCGAGGCGGCGCGCTCCGTCTCGCCCTTCCCGGCCCCGGAGCTCCGTCGCGTCCGCATTGGCCGGCGGACGTCGGTCGACCCGGCTCCATACGTCGAACTGCTCGCCGGGCCGCCTGCCCGGATGCCCGACGAGATTCGCGGGCCGGTTCCGCTCGAGCTCAGCTGGGACCGCCCGAACCCCTGGGCGACGAGCGGCTACGTCGAGTATCTCCCGCGCGAGCGGCTCCTCTCCACCCTCGCCGGCTACGGGCACGTCCCGGAGGAGCTCGCGGGGAGGCTCGAGCGCGAGGCGGATGGACTCGCGCCCGTGGCGGAGACCTCCACGTCGTGGGCGCTCCCGGCAGCGCTTGCGGGCGGGGGTCTGCTCGTGCTCGGCTCCGCGCTCGCCCTGCTCGCGCGGCGGCGGCGCCAGGGGCTGCCGCGCCGGCGACCGGCGCCGGCATAACCCGAGCGTGCCGGAGGAGTTCCGTGACGAGCAGCGCTTCCGCCGCGAGCAGGCCGACCTCGAATTGCTCTTCCGCGCGCACTACGCGGAGATCGTCCGCTACCTCGCGGTGCGGCTGGGCTCCCGCGAGGAGGCCTCAGATCTCGCGTCCGAGGTGTTCGTCGAGGCGCTTCGGCGTGTCCCAACGCTCCGCTGGCGGGGGAAGCCCGTCCTCGCTTGGCTCTACCGGGTGGCGTCCAACATGGCCGCAGACGAGCTGAGCAGGCGCGGCCGGGAGGCGCCCGCCGCCGAGGTCGAGGGAACGGCGGTCCCAATCGACCTCTCCGAGCAGGTGGCCGATCGAGAGGCGCTCGTGCGTGCGCTCCGGACGCTGCCTCCCGATTACCAGCTGGTCGTCCACCTGCGGCTCGTCGAGGGCTATTCCTTCGCCGAGGTCGCCCGGATGACGGGCAGGAGCGTCGGCGCCTGCCAGATGGTGCTGCTCCGCGCGGGACGGCTGCTCCGAGCCACCCTGCGGCAGGAGGGGATCCGTGCGACTGCGTGAGGACAGGCGGCTCGCCCTCAGGCTCGCGCGCGTGCTCGAGGGCCGTGAACGGGGCGAGGGCGAAGTGCGCGAGCTCGCCTCGCTGCTCGAGCTCGCGGCCGCCCCGGCGCGCTTCGACGTCCCGGCCGAGGAGGTCGAGCGGGCGCTGCGGCGTGCACCGACGCCCTTCAGGACGCGGCGGCCCCGCCCCGCGCGGCGACTCCTTCTGGCAGGTGCGGCCGTCGCCGCGACGGCCTCCGCGCTCGTCGTGGCCTCGATCGTCCGGACGCCCGGTCTCGACGTCGCGGACGAGGCGCTCGCTGCGCTCGGCGGCCCGCGCGCAGGCTTGCGCATCGTCGAGCGGATCGACCCGTCGCGGCCGGGCGCCTTTACGCCCTCCGTGCGGGTGGCCTGGCTCGACCTCGGACGGCGCCGGGCGCTCTGGAACCAGTTCGCCGAGGGCAGGCTCGTTGCGGTGACCCTCCTCGAGGGACGCCGGGTGACGAGGTTCTCCCCCCTGACCAACTCGGCGATCGTGGGTCCGAGCTGCCGCGCCTTCGCGAGCGGCTGCGCGGAGCTCGTCGATCCGGTCGAGCTCTACCGCCGAGCTCTGCAGCGCGGTGTCTCCTCGACGTCGAAGGAGCGCTCCGGCGGTCGCCCGGTGTACGTGCTGCGCCTGCCCGTCCAGCGTCTCGCCGACGCCGTCGTGATCGACCAGGTCGTCACGGTCGACGCACGAACGTACCTGCCGCTCCGGATCGTCTGGCGCGAGCGGCGCGGGGACGCCGAGCGGGAGTTCGCGGTGATCACCGTTCGGCTGGTCAAGGTCGTCTCCGCAGCGGTCGCGGCGCAGGCGATCAGCCTGACGTTGCCCGCGAACGTGCGGATCGAGCAGCGAGTCGACCCGACGCGGGGTGTGCGGCTGCTCGAGACGCGGCCGCTGACGCGGACCCAGGCGAGCCGCGTCGTTCCCGCGATTAGCTGGCTCGGTCCGAACTACCGGGAGCCGGTGACCGCGATCGAGGAGCTCCGGTGGAACGCCGGACGGGCCTACAGGGTCCGCTACGGCAACTCGCTCACGGTCTGGAGCTACGGCGCCCTGGTGCCGCCGGAGCTCGTCGCGGGCCGGTACGTCCCTGCCAAGAGCATCCCGCAGGGGGACGGGGTCGTGCGCTTCTACACGACGGACGACGACCGGCTCGTAGCCGAGCTCGAGCGTCCTGGCCGCTCGGTCGCGATCGTGGGTCCGCGCTACGGGAAGGAGGATCTCTTCGCGGCATTCGCACGGCTGCAGGAGCTCCGGTGAGGCGAGCCGTGGGCCCAGGCGACGGCGTCGGCGACGGCTAGGAAGCAGCGCGCGACAGGGCAGCTTCGGCCGGCGTCGAGCGTTTCTACACTTAGCGTTATGGAACGCAAGCTCGCCACCGTCCTCTTCATCGACCTCGTCGACTCGACGTCGCTCGTAGCTGCGAGCGACCCCGAGGTCGTCCGCCGCCGGGTGACCGGGTTCTTCGAGCAGGTCGCGCGCTGCG
>JACDAS010000298.1 GCA_013695295.1 Actinomycetota bacterium
GCAGCCGGAGAGGAGATCGAGGTGACTCGGGCCGGTGCCCCTGTCGCGGTGCTTGCACCACCCAGGGTACGGCTGCTCTCGGCGGCGCGGTTCCGGGAGCTGCTCGCCTCTGCGCCGCCCGTTGACGACGAGTTCGCCGATGACCTGCGGGCGATCCGGAAGTCGGTCGGCCCTACGGAGAGTTCCTGGCCGTCCTGATCGACACCGACCTCCTGATCGACTGGGAGCGGGAGGAGACGGCATCGGCGCTCGAGCTGCTCGTTGGCCCAGAGGATCGTGCGATCAGCGTCATCACCGTCAGCGAGTTGCTGCACGGCGTCCATCGCGCATCGGGCGCCCGCCGCAACCGCCGCCTAGCGTTCGTCGAGCATGTGCTCGCCGGCTTTGAGCCCATGCCGATCACGGAACCGATCGCGCGTGTGCACGCCGAGCTGTGGGCGAGTCTGGAACGACGTGGTGGCGCGCCGGGAGCCCACGACCTGTGGATCGCGGCAACCGCTCTCGCACACGGCTTTGGCGTCGCCACACGAAATCGTCGCGACTTCGCGCGCGTTCGCGGTCTTCGCGTGCTCGCGCCTTAGGGGCAAAGCGCAGCTGGATCTGCGAGCGACGGTGCCTCGCTCAACCGGCGCCGTCAGCCCGGGACCCGGTTCGACCTGGTTCCGCCGGCTCCGGGGCCAACGAGTCGAGCACCTGCTCGAGCGAGAGGTCTGCCGGCAGCTCCTCCGGAGCCTTCCGGGCGACCGGTCGAAGGGAGAGTTCCGCGTAGACCTCTGCCATGGCCTCGAACAGCGCGGGAAGACCGGCGGCAGCCTGCGTCGTCGCGATCTCACGCATCTCGGCGACGTAGCGCCCCGACTTCGTTGCGCTCCGGGCGAGGCCGAGCGCGACCCCGTCGACGAGCTCGGGGAGGGACTCCTCGAGGTCACCCAGCACGTACCCGACGACGCCTTGGTGCCGCGCGGTCAGGAGCGCCTGCGCGAGGAGGGCCGTCGTGCCCTTGTAGACCGAGGCCGTGCACATCTTCACGGCCGAGGCGGTCCCGAGCTCGGGACCGACGACCACGAGCCTCACGCCGGGCAGCGCGAGCGCCGCGAGCTCCGGGGCCCGGGGCCCCGAGAGGTAGATCCGGGTGGTGTCCGCGCGCCAGGGCGGCGGGCCGGAGATCGAGCCGTCGACGAGCTCGAGCCCGGAAGCCGCGAGCGAGCCGCCGATCCGTCGCACCGTCTCGGGGGCGATCGCGTTCAGGTCGGCGACGAGCGGGCGTGCCCCCGCCTGGGCCGCCGCGCGGGCGAGCTCGCCTGCGATCGCCTCGGCGCGTTCGGGCGGCGCGATCGAGAGGACGACGTCCGACTCTCGCACCACGTCCTCGAGTCCCGGCACGCACTCGACCTCGGCCTTCGCGGCCAGGCGGGCCGTGCGCGGGCTGCGGCCCGCGAGCGTGGCGACGACCCGGGCTCCCCCCTGCGCGAGCGCGTGTGCGACGGCGCTGCCCATCGCGCCGGGGCTGACGATGCCGATCGTAGGGCGCCCGGAGGCCACGGGCGCGAGGGTACCGCGGGAGCGTGGGCCGGGCCAGAGCGTCTCGCGGGCCGAGACGTCCGCTGGCCCCGGCGCGCGCGGTCAGAATGACTGGCGGGTGGTGGACGAGCTGGAACCGACGACGGAGCGCCTCGCCAGGCGGCTCGAGCGGGCCGGGACGTCGTTTCTCGTCGAGTGGCTCGAGGGGGCGGTCGGCCATCCGCAGTCGCCGCCGGGTCTCGAGGTGCGGCGGTTCGGAGGGGCCGTCGGGTTCGCCTGCCCCTCCCGGCCCGAGCTCGACTTCCTGAACCGGGTGCACGACCTCTGGCCCGAGGACGCCGCCCGTGTCCCGGAGATCGCGCGCTTCTACGCGGACGTTCGGGTCCGGGCCTGGTTCGAGCTCGCGCCGAGCCCGGACTTCGAGCGGCTCGCGGCGGCGCTCGACGCGGTGGGCGCGCGGCAGATCGGGTTCCTGACGATGCTCTACGGACACCCCAGGGCCGCAGGCACGGGCAACTCCCGCGCGGTCGTCGAGGAAGTCGGCGGCGCTGGAGTCGAGACGATGGTCGCAGCGCTTCTCCGCGGCTACGAGGTTCGCGCCCCCGACCGCGGCCTCCACGCCCACTGGGCGGAGGTCACCAACTGGCGTCTCTTCCTGGCGAGGGTCGACGGCGAGCCCGCAGCCGCAGCCGCGCTCCGGCTCGGAGACGGGATCGGCTACCTCGCGACCGCCTCGACGCTGCCTCGCTTTCGCGGCCTCGGATGCCAGACGGCGCTGGTCGCGGGCAGGATCGAGGCCGCGAGCGCTGCGGGCTGCGAGCTCGTCGCCTCCCAGGCCCTGCTCGGCTCGGCGAGCCAGCGGAACCTCGAGCGCGCGGGGCTGCGCGTCGCGTTCACGAAGGCGGTCTGGCGCGTTCGTGCGTAAGTCGGCGCAGTCGCGGCGCACGGTTATGCGTTCCGAGTGCTAGGTTGTCAACAATGGCAACGAAAGCAGATACGAATGCCCGCGTGGGGACCGCCTGGGGACAGGCGACCGTCGTCGAGGAGGTCTCCCTGCCACAGCGCGCGGGCGAGAAGCGGTTCGCGACCGTGGTCCAGCTGCTCGAGGGAGAGAAGGGAGAGGCCCTCGTACGGTTCGCCTATACGACCGACGGAGTCGCGCGCCGAGGACCGGTCACCCTGCGGGCGCGAGACGTCGCGCGCCTCCACGCGGCTCTTGGCGACCGAGAACGGCTTGCTGCCGCTCTTCGCCTCGGGAGCGGCACCTGATGCTCCTTTTCAGAAGGCGCTTGGCCTCTGCGGGCGCCCGGCCGCGCCTGACACCACCCGGCACCCGCCCACGTGCCGCTAGCACGCAAGCGGGAACCACGCGGCGTCAGTCACGCCCGGTCACTCCGCAGAGACGTAAGCGACTTCTGAAAAAGGAGCACTAGACGAGCGCTGGGGCGCGGCTACGCGCCGTATCGACGAGCGAGCCGAGGATCCGCGCACCGTCCGTCGAGCCGAGCAGAGGGTCGACCGCGTGCTCGGGGTGCGGCATCAGCCCCATGACGTTGCCCGCCTCGTTCAGGACACCCGCGGCGTCGGCGATCGAGCCGTTCGGGTTGCCGTCCGCATAGCGAAGGACGATCCGCCCCGCGGTCTCGAGCTCGGCGACGACCTCGGGTGGAGCGAACCAGCAGCCCTCCCCGTGCTTGATCGGGATCGTCAGCCGCTGGCCCGGGGCACACCGCCGCGTGAAGGAGGTGCTCGCGTCCTCGACCCGGACCGCGACGTCGCGGCAGACGAAGGCCAGCGACCTGTTCGGGCGCAGCACGCCGGGTAGCAGCCCCGCCTCGCAGAGGATCTGGAAGCCGTTGCAGATCCCGAGAACTGGCCCACCCCCTGCGGCGAAGCGCTCGACCGCCCGCAGAGCGGGCGAGAAGCGTGCGAGTGCGCCGCAGCGAAGGTAGTCGCCGTAGGAGAAGCCTCCGGGGAGGACCACCGCGGCGACGTCCCCCAGGTCGTCCTCGCCGTGCCAGACCGACACGGCGTCGGCCCCGAGCGCGTCCAGGGCGAGCGTCGCGTCGTGGTCGTCGTTCGAGCCCGGGAAGACGATCACCGCGATCCGCGGGCGCGACACCGGGCTCACGCGTCGTCCGCGAGCTCGATCTCGTAGCTCTCGATCAGGGGGTTCGCGAGCAGCTGCTCGCACATCAGCCGCAGCTCCGCGCGAGCCTGTGCGGGATTGCGGGCCTGCAGCTCGAGGTCGACGACGCGTCCGACGCGCGCCTCGCCGACGTCGAAGCCGAGCTGCCGGAGCGAGCTTCCGACCGCCTGACCCTGGGGGTCCAGGATGCCGGGCTTCGGCCGCACGTACACGGTGGCCTTCACCGGAGCACCACGTGCGGATTGTCGAGGTAATCGCCGAACGGGATCTCCGTGAGCCGCTCGAAGGCCTCGACGTAGCGCGCCCTGGTGCCGCTCACGACCTCCTCGGGCAGGGCGGGCCCCGGCGGCGCCTTGTCCCAGCCGAGCGACTCGCAGTAGTCGCGCACGAACTGCTTGTCGAAAGACGGTTGCGGCCCGCCCGGGGTGTAGCTCTCCGCTGCCCAGAAGCGCGAGGAGTCGGGTGTCAACGCCTCGTCGGCGAGCACGAGCCGTCCGTCCGGGTCGAGGCCGAACTCGAACTTCGTGTCGGCGATGAGGATCCCGCGTGCGCCGGCGTGCTCGGAGGCGATGCGGTAGAGCTCCAGGGCGACCCGCTCGAGCTCCGAAAGGCGCTCGGCCCCCACGAGCTCGGCGGCCCGAGCCGCGTCGATGTTCTCGTCGTGACCCGTCTCGGCCTTGGTCGAAGGGGTGAAGATCGGCTCGGGCAGCAACGCAGACTCGACGAGACCGGCGGGGAGCACGTGCCCGGAGGTCGCTCCGGTAGCGCAGTAGTCCTTCCACCCCGACCCCGTGAGGTAGCCGCGCACCACACACTCGAGCGGCAGCATCCACAAGCGCCGGCATTCGCTCGAGCGCCCGTCCGGGCGCAGGTCGAGCAGGTGGTTCGGCACCAGCTTCCGGGTCCGCGCGAACCAGAATGCCGAGAGGCCCGTGAGGACCCGACCCTTGTCCGGCACCTCCGTCGGCAGGACGACGTCGAAGGTGGAGATGCGGTCGCTCGTCACGAGCAGGAGCCGCTTGTCGTCGAGCGCGTACAGCTCCCGGACCTTGCCGCTCGCCACGTGGGCTGCGGCGATCGTCTCCGGGAGGAGCGCCGACTCGCCGCCGGGACGCGAGCCCTCAGACATGCGCCGGCTCCTCCCTGGCCGACAGGGCCCGGAGGCGCTCGAACACGGTGTCGACGTGGCGGGTGTACGCCCCGGACGAGAAGACCTCGACGAGCGCGTCGGAGTCGAGCCGCTGGGAGACGTTCGGATCGCCGGCCGCGACGTCGAGCAACTGCCGCCCCTCGGCGGCGGCCCGCGTCGCTGCCCCCTGCACGATCCGGTAGGCCGCGTCGCGTTCGAGCCCCGAATCGACGAGCGCGAGCAAGAGCCGCTGGCTCGAGTGGAGGCCCCGGCTCGACTCGAGGTTCGCCTGCATGCGCTCGGGCCGGACGACCAGGCCCTCGACGAGCCAGGCAAACCGATCGAGCATGTAGTCGACGGCGAGGAAGGCGTCGGGGATCACGATCCGCTCGGCGGATGAGTGCGAGATGTCCCGCTCGTGCCAGAGAGCGACGTTCTCGAGGCCGACGAGAGCCGACGCACGCACGATGCGGGCAAGCCCGCAGATGCGCTCCGCCGTGATCGGGTTCCGCTTGTGCGGCATCGCCGAGGAGCCCTTCTGGCCCCGGGCGAACGGCTCGGCGACCTCGCCGACCTCGGTTCGCGCGAGGTGTCGGATCTCGAGCGCGAACCGCTCGAGCGAGGCGGCGACGAGCGCGAGCGCGGTCAGGAGCTCGGCATGACGGTCGCGCGACACGACCTGGGTGGCCGCGGGCTCGGCCTCGAGGCCGAGCCGCTCGCAGGCGACGCGCTCCACCTCAGGCTCGATCGAGGCGTAGCTCCCGACTGCACCGGAGAGCTTGCCGACCCGCATCCCCTCGAGCGCCCGCCCGAGCCTCGCTCGAGCGCGGTCGAGCTCGAAGGCCCATCCGGCGAGCTTCAGCCCGAACGTGGTCGGCTCGGCGTGAATCCCGTGCGTCCGCCCCATGATCGGGGTCTCGCGGTGCTCCTCGGCCAGGGCCGCCACCGAGGCGAAGGCTCGCTCGATCCCCGCGGCCACGAGGGCGCCCGCCTTGCGGACCTGCAGCGCGAGCGCCGTGTCGAGGATGTCCGAGGAGGTCAGCCCATAGTGGAAGAAGCGGCCCGGCGGCCCGAGCTCGGAGGCGACCTCGTCGACGAAGGCAGCGACGTCATGGCCCGTCTCGCGCTCGCGCTCGGCGACGCGTTCCGGGTTCGGAGCCTGGGCGCGAGCGCGGATCTCCCGCACCGCCTCCGCCGGGATCGTCCCGAGTTCGACCCACCCCTCGAGCGCCGCGAGCTCGACCTCGAGCCAGGCGGCGAGCTTCGCCTCCTCGGACCAGATCCTGGCCATCTCCGGCCGGGAGTAGCGAGCGATCACCGCCCCGATTGTAGAGCGGGGCTTGGACGGCTCACTGGCTGCCCGGGCCCGCGCCGGCTGGCGGAGCCCCCGGGGGAGCGGCGCTCTGTCAGAGGGAGTCGAGCCGCAGGATCCGCACCGCGAGGAGCGCAGCATTGCGGGCGCTGTCGACGCCCACGCACGCGACCGGGACGCCGGGGGGCATCTGCACGATCGAGAGGAGCGCGTCGAGGCCGTCGAGGACGCTCCGCGACGAACGAAGCGGAACTCCGATCACGGGCAACTCGGTGTGTGCGGCGACCACGCCGGGAAGTGCCGCCGCGAGCCCGGCGCCGGCGATCAGCACGCGGAGGCCGCGACCCGCGGCGCCGCGCGCGTACTCGGCGACGGCGTCCGGCTGCCGGTGTGCGGACCGCACCTCGAGCTCGTGGGCGATCCCGTGCTCCTCGAGCGCCTCGAGCGCGGGCTGCATACGCTCTCGGTCCGACTCCGCCCCGATCAGGATCCCGACCAGGGGCCGGTCAGCCACCGACGCAGACCCCGCCCGGACGGGCGATGTCGCGGCGGTACCGGCACCCGGCGAAGGAGACGAGCTCGGCCGCCGCGTAGGCGGCGTCGCGCGCGGCGTCGAGGTCGTCGGCGGTCGCCGTCACGTTCAGGATCCGCCCCCCGTTCGTGATCAGCCTCCCCTCCCGCAGGGCCGTGCCTGCGTGGAAGACGATCGCACCGGCGGCCTCGGCCTCGGCGAGGCCGCCGATCTCCGAGCCGGTGTCGCCGCGCTCCGGGTAGCCCGAGGCGACGAGGGAGATCGTTACCGCTGCGGTGCGAACCACCGGCGGGACGACGCCTGTGAGGTCGCCTGCCGCCGCCGCGGCGAGCGTGGGGAGCAGGTCGCCCTCGAGCGCTGGGAGGAGCGCCTGCGTCTCCGGGTCGCCGAAGCGACAGTTGAACTCGAGCACCCGGGGGCCGTCGGCGGTCAGCATGAGGCCGGCATAGAGCAAGCCCGTGAACGGCGAGCCGCGGCGCGCGAGCTCGGCGAGCACGGGGCGATGGGCGAGGTCGACCAGCTCCTCGAGCTCGGCTGGCCCAACTCCCGGGGCGGGGGAGAAGGCTCCCATCCCGCCCGTGTTCGGCCCTGCGTCCCCGTCGAGTGAGCGCTTGTAGTCGCGCGCCGCCCCGAGCGCGACCGACCGCTCGCCATCGGCGACGGCGAACACGGAGAGCTCCTCCCCCTCGAGCAGCTCCTCGAGCACGGTCGGCCCGCCGAGCGCCGCCGCAGCGCGCAGGCCGGCGTCGAGCTCCTCCGGAGTCCGGCAGACGAAGACGCCCTTCCCCGCGGCGAGGCCGTCGGCCTTGACGACGCACGGGGGCCGCGCAACGGGAAGGGTCGCGGCGGTCGGCACGTGCGCCGCGTGGAGGACGTCCTTGGCGAACGCCTTCGAGCCCTCGATCCGCGCGGCCGCCCGGCTCGGGCCGAAGACCGCGATCCCGGCTCTCCGGAGCTCGTCGGCGAGTCCCGCTACGAGCGGCGCCTCCGGCCCGACGACCACGAGGTCGATCCCGAGTGCGCGCCCGAGCGCCAGGACGCTCTCGGCGTCCGCGGGTCGGACGGGATGACAGGCGCCGAGCGCGGCGATCCCGGGGTTGCCGGGTGCGGCGTGCAGCTCCTCGCAGCCCTGGCTGCGAGCAAGCGTCCAGGCGAGAGCGTGCTCACGGCCGCCGCCCCCGATCAGGAGCACCTTCACGCGGTCACTCTAGAGACCGTCTCGGAGGTTTCGAGAACGCCCTCCCTGCCCATGCTGGAGGCATGATCGAGCCCGGCCTCGACCGTCACGAGTGGGAGACCGAGTGGCAGAGCCTCGAGCCGCTCGTCGAGGATGCACCCGAGGAAGCGCTGCCCGAGCTGCACGACCTCGTCGCGCGGATGATGGTCGCCCGCGGTTACCCGATCGAGGATCAGGTCGCCATCGAGGGCGCCGAGCGCGAGGTGGTGGCCGAGTTCCGCGAGGCGCGCCGGCTCGCGCGGGTCGTGGACGCGGGGGACAATCTCGACCCCGGCGACGTGGCCGCCGCAGTCAACGCGCACCGGACGCTCTACGAGAGCCTGCTGAACACCTCCCTCTCCTAGGGGCGCGCGAGCTCAGCGCGAAGCCTCGCCGCCGGCGCTGCGCTAGACCGGCGCCCGATGCGAGAGCACCTCCGTGCGGCCGGCGCCGGTGCCGATCAGCGAGACCTCCACCTCCAGCTCCCGCTCGACGAGCTCGACGTAGGCGCGTGCGGCCCGCGGTAGCCCCGAGGGCTCCTCGACACCCTCGAGCGGCTCGAGCCACCCCGGCAGCGCCTCGTACACAGGCCTCGCATGGTGGAAGTCGCTCTGGCGGGCGGGAAAATCGACGGTCTCCGAGCCGTCCGGCAGCCGGTAGCGCGTACACACCGGTAGCTCCGCGAAGGCGGAGAGGACGTCGAGCTTCGTCAGGGCGAGTGAGGTGATCCCGTTCAGGCGGACGGCGTAGCGCAGCGCAACGAGGTCGAGCCAGCCGCACCGCCGCTCACGGCCGGTCGTCGTGCCGTACTCCGCCCCGAGCTCGCGCATGCGCGCCTGGTCAGGCCCCTCGATCTCGGTCGGGAACGGCCCCGCGCCGACGCGGGTGACGTAGGCCTTGGTGACCCCCAGCACGGCGTCGATCCGATTCGGGCCGATGCCGACCCCGGTCGCCGCGGCGCCTGCGATCGGGTTCGACGAGGTCACGAATGGATACGTCCCGTGATCGAGGTCGAGCAGCGTTCCCTGCGCGCCCTCGAAGAGCACGGTCTGGCCTTCGCGCAGCGCGTTGTGGACGAGCAACGACGTGTCGGCGACGTAGGGTCGCAACCGGGCGGCGAACCCCTCGCAGCGGCCGGCCACGGTCTCGAGCTCGAGCGGCCGCGCCCCGTAGACGCGCTCCAGCCAGAGGTTCCGCTCACCGAGCGCCACCTCGATCTTCTGGCGGAGGATCTTCGGGTCGAGCAGGTCCTGCACGCGGATGCCGAGGCGCGCCGCCTTGTCGGCGTAGGCCGGCCCGATCCCACGACGCGTCGTGCCGATCTGCAGCTCCCCGAGCCGCCGCTCGCTCGCGCGGTCCAAGGCGACGTGCCAGGGCATGACCACGTGGGCGTTCCCGGAGATCCGAACGGGCTCGCTCGAGACGCCGCGCGACTCGAGGCCGTCCAGCTCGCCGACCAGCACCTCCGGATCGACGACGCAGCCTGCCCCGAGCACGCAGATCTTGCCCCAGAGAATCCCCGAGGGAACGTGGTGGAACTTGTAGGTCTCCCCCTCGGCGACGATCGTGTGCCCCGCGTTCGGGCCGCCCTGGTAGCGACAGACGGCGTCGGAGTGCTGGGCGAGCAGGTCGACGATCTTGCCCTTGCCCTCGTCGCCCCACTGCGCGCCGACGATGACCGTGGCGGGCACGAGGAGGAGTGTGACCGACGCTGCGGCCGGCGCTCGCCGCTACCGGATCGCCCCGGCGAGGGAGCGTTTGGCGCGCTCGACGCGGATCTCGTGCCCGCGCCGGCAGGTGGCCCACCCGTGCCTGGCCTCGAGCCGCAGGGTTCCGGAGACGGATGCGTTCAGGTAGCTCTCCGGGAAGTGCTCGTCCCCCAGGCAGGCATCGCACACCGCCGTGAAGCTGATCGCCTTCGGCGCCAGCCAGATCGTCTGTCCCTCGCCGATCATGAGCCGCCCGCCAGGTCGGCGAACTTCGCGTAGCGCTTGAGGAACGAGAGCTTGACCCCATCGGTCGGCCCGTTGCGGTGCTTGGCGAGGTTCACCTCGGCGAGGCCCTGGTGCTCGGACTCGTCGTTGTAGTACTCGTCGCGGTAGATGAAGGCGACAAGGTCTGCGTCCTGCTCGATCGAGCCGCTCTCGCGCAGGTCGGAGAGGATCGGCCGCTTGTCCTGGCGCTGCTCGACCGCGCGCGAGAGCTGCGACATCGCGACGATCGGCACGTCCAGGTCGCGTGCCAGCACCTTCAGCGCGCGCGAGATCTGGGAGACCTCCTGCACCCGGTTCTCGTAGTTCGAGTCCGAGCTCATCAGCTGGAGGTAGTCGACGAGGATCAGGCCGAGCTTCGGCTGCTGCGACTTCAGCCGCCTCGACTTCGAGCGGATGCCCATCATCGTGATCGAGCCGCTGTCGTCGACGTAGATCGGCGCGCGCGCGAGCTTGTCGCAGGCCGCCGTCAGGCGCGGCCAGTCCTCGGGCGCGAGCTTGCCGGTCCGGAGCCGCTGCGACTCGACCTTCGCCTCGCTGCACATCAGCCGCTGGGTCACCTCGGACTTCGACATCTCGAGCGTGAACAGCGCCACAGGCAGGTCGTGCCGGACGGCCACGTTCGCCGCGATGCAGAGGCCGAGCGCCGACTTGCCCATGCTGGGGCGGGCGGCCACGATGATCAGGTTGCCGGGCTGGAATCCCGACGTCAGGCGGTCGAGGTCGCGGAAGCCCGAGGGGATGCCCGTCACCTCCGCGCCGGCCTCGTAGAGCTGGGTGATCCGCTCGAAGCTCTCCTTCAGCAGATCCTCGATGTGACTGAACTCCGACGTGACCCGGCCCTGGGAAAGGTCGAAGATCACCTGCTCGGCCTGGTCGAGGAGGTCGACGGTGTCGCCCGGGCGGTCCCAGCCGAGGCGCGCGACCTCGCCGCCGGCGCGGATCAGGCCGCGCAGGACGGCCATCTCGCGCACGATCTTGGCGTAGAAGTGCACGCTCGAGGCGGCCGGGACGTTCTGTGCGAGCTCGTGGATCCGTACCCGGCCGCCCACGCGCTCGAGCTCGCTCCGCTCCTCGAGCTCGTCGACGAGGGTGATCGCGTCGACCGGCTCGCCGCGGCCGTAGAGCGCGAGCGCGGCGAGGTAGATCGCCCCGTGGCTCTCGCGGTAGAAGTCCTGCGCGGTGAGCACGTCGCTGACGGCGGCGATCGCGCCGGGGTTGAGCATCATCGCGCCGAGGACGGACTCCTCGGCGTCGAGGTTCTGGGGAGGGACCCGCGCGGTCGGCTGCGCCTCGACGACTGTCGCCACGTCCGGAAGCATCACGGCTCACCGGCGTGGTGCAACCTGTGGCAAACCGCGGTTTTCCCCAGACAGCGGCGCCCAGCGGTGCAGGCAGAAGAGAACATGTGTTCGTCGATGGTGCCAGCAGGGCCGGCTGCCGTCCACACCTGCCGGGGCAGGAAATCCCCAGCGAATAGTCGCTCCTAGCGAGAACTTCTTCGCATCCTCCACAGCCTTGTGGAGGATGTGTGAACGAAGCGTTACTCGACGGGCGCGGTCTCATCCGGCTGGGAGTCCCCGGACGGGCGCGTCTCCTCGGCTGGCCCGTCCTCGGCCCCGGGCGAGCCGGCCTCGAGCCCGACCTCTGGCTCGGGCTCAGGCTCGGGCGGCAGCTCGCCGCCCTCGGGCACGACGTGCGTCTGCACCGCGACCCGCACGTCGGTGAAGACGTCGATCGGCACCTCGTAGCGCCCGATTCGCTTGATCGGCTCGGACAGCTCGATCCGGCGGCGGTCGATCCGGATCTTCCGCGTCCGCCAGAGCTCGTCGACGATGTCGGTCGGGGTGACCGAGCCGAAGAGCGATCCGGTGGGACCCGCCTTCACCTCGAAGCGGAGGACGGTCCGCTCGAGCAGGCCCGCGACCTCGCGAGCCTGGTCGACGGAGGTCGCCTCGTGGCGTGCGCGGAGGGTCTCGCGGCGCTCGAGGTCGGCGAGCCGACCCGGCGTCGCCTGGGCGGCCAGTCGCCGGGGCAGCAGGAAGTTCCGCGCGTAGCCGCGGGCCACGTCGACCACGTCGCCCCGCAGGCCGACCTTCTCGACGTCCTGCAGGAGGATCACCTGCATCCGGTCAGGCTCCGACGTAGGGGAGAAGCGCCATCTCACGCGCGCGCTTGACGGCCACGGCCACCTGTCGCTGGTGGCGCCGGCAGGCGCCGCTGATGCGACGCGAGCGGATCTTCCCCTTCTCCGAGACGTAGCGGCGGAGCTGGCTGAAGTTCTTGTAGTCGATCTCGTCGACCTTGTCCTTGCAGAAGTAGCAGTTGCGCTTCCGGGTCAGGGCAGCGTCGCGGGGGTTCCGCTTGCGGCGTGTCTGGTCTCGTTCCTTGGGCTGGGCCATCTGGGATCTCCTCGCGCGCGGGACTAGAACGGGATGTCGTCGTCGGCGCCGGCAGGGCCGAAGTCGGCGCCTTCGGCCGCGGCCGTCGCCGGGACGAACTGCGGCTGTCCGTCGCCGTCGCCCCGGCTGCCCAGGAACTGCACCGTGTCGGCGATGACCTCCACCGCCTGGCGCTTGGTGCCGTCCTGCGCATCCCACTCGCGCCACTCGAGCCGGCCGTCGACTCCGACGGGGCGCCCCTTGGCGAGGTATTGCGCGCAGTTCTCGCCCTGGTTGCCCCAGACGGTGATGTCGAAGTAGTTCGGCTTCTCAGTCCACTCGCCGGTGGCCTGGTCCTTCCGCCTCGTGTTCACCGCGAGCCGCAGGCTGCAGACGGCCATCCCGCTGGGGGTGTGGCGCAGCTCCGGGTCGCGCGTGAGGTTTCCGACGAGGACGACGCGGTTGATATTCGCCATGCTCCTACGCTCCTTCCGCTGAATCTGATGGGGTTGCCGTCGGCTCGGGCTCCGCTCCGGCGTCGGTCGGGGCCGTGGCGGCAACGGGCTCGGCGTGTGGCTCCGGCTCGGGCACCGGCGGTGCTTCGAAGGGGGTCGGCGGCGGGGGAGGCGTGCGGCCCGAGCCCTTCAGCCGCCTCGTCGCCAGGTGCCGCATGACGCCGTCGGTGATCCGGAGGATGCGGGAGACCTCGCTCAGGGTGTCCGGGGCGACCGTGAAGCCGAGGAGGTGATAGGTCCCCTCACCCTTGTGCCCGATCTCGTAGGCGAGCTTGCGCCGGCCCCAGGGCTGGTGCGAGTCCCAGCGGCCTCCGTCGCGCTCCACCAGCTCGCGCGTGCGGGCGATGATCTCGTCGTGCCGCTCCTCCGGGGCCTCCGGGTCGAGCAGCAGCAGAATCTCGTATTCGGTCACGTCCCGCATCCCTCCTTCCCACGGTCTGAGGCGGTCTCGCCGGCCGGCGCCGCACGGGAACGTGAGACGGCGCGAGTGCGAGACAGGAAGAGCGGAGGAGTGTAGCATCGCCGCCGTGCGCCCAAACCAGCTGACCTGGGTTGTTGGCGGGCTCGGGCTAGCAGGCGCCATGCTCGTCAGGGCGCGCCGGCTGCGGCGGGTGAGGCGACCCGAGCCCGTGGCCGGCGGTCTCGACCCCCGGGCCGAGGAGCTCCGGCGCAAGCTCGCGGAGTCGCGGGACCTCGAGGCCGACCGTGACGAGTTCGAGGCGGCCGAGACCCCGGTCGACCTGGCCGTGCCGCCCCCCGAGGTCGAGCAGCGCAGGCGGCGCATCCACGAGGAGGCCCGCATGGCCGCCGAGGAGATGCGCCGGCCCGCGGCCGACGCCGACTGACCGGAGCTCGCTAGGCGGGGGCGCCCGCGAACTGCGGGATGATCTCCCGCCCGTAGATCTCCAGCGTCTCCTCCTGCCGGTTCGTCATCAGGTAGATGTTCCAGTGGGTGACGCCGATCGCCTCGAGACCGCGGAGCTTCTCAATGTGCTGCTCGGCGGTACCGAGCACGCAGAACCGATCGCAGATCTCGTCGCTGACGAACTCGCCGTGGGCAGCACCGACGCGGCTGTGGTCCTTGTAGTCGTAGAACTCGCGCGCCTTGACGTACTCGGTCAGCGCCTTCGGGATGTCGGAGTTCTCCCCGTAGCGCTCGATCAGGTCCTTGACGTGGTTCGAGACCATCGCCGGGAACCAGCGAACCTCGTCGCGCGCGGTCGCGAGATCCTCGCCGACGAAGGCCGGGGCGCAGACGATCGGCTCGAGCGCGTCCGGGTCGCGGCCGGCCTCCTCGGCCGCCGCGCGGGCCGTGCCCATGATCCACTGGACGATGTCCGGGTCGGCCAGCTGGATGACGACCCCGTCGCCGACCCGGCCCGCCACCCCCAGCGCCTTCGGCCCGTAGCCCGCGACGTAGAGCGGGATCTCCGGCCGGCCCTTGGCCCACTTCAGCTCGAGGTCTTTCCCGTTCCAGACGACGGGCCGGCCGTTCATCAGGTCCTTCATCATCACGAGCGAGCGCTCGAACTCCGCCACCTTCACCGGCTGGAGTCCGACGACGCGGCGGGAGGAGTCGCCGCGCCCGATTCCCATCACCATCCGCCCGTCGGAGATGTCCTGGAGCGTCGCGTAGGAGCTGGCCGTCATCGTCGGCTCCCGGATGCCGGGGTTCGTCACGCAGTGGCCGAACTTCAGCCTCGTCGTGTGCTCGGCCGCGAGCGTGAGGAGCGGGAACGAGTCCTGCCAGAGGATGTGCGAGTCGTACGTCCAGCCGATGTCGAAGCCGTGCTGCTCGGCGAGCTGCATCAGCTCGAGGAAGCGCGTGTAGGGCGGGTCTGGCAGGACGGTGACGCCGAAGCTGAGCATGGAGCCTCCAGGGCGGGGGGCATGGGCGGAAGCCCCGATCTTCGCCGGTTCGCGCCGCGGGCGCAATCGGGAGCCTGTGGACGAATCGTTCCAGAGTTCTTGCGATCGACATGCTTCCGCGGGTCGGCTCGACCCTGGCGAAGGGCTCGCTACCTGCGGGCGAAGCGCTCGAGCGCCTTCGACGTCAGGCGGTCGAGCGCGCGCACCGCGAGCTCCAGGTGCTCCTCGCGGGTGTCCTCGAGCTTCGTATGCGAGAGCCCGCGCAGGCTCTGCACGAACAGCATCACCGTGGGCACCCCCGCCCGCGAGATCTCGGCCGCGTCGTGCAGCGGCCCGCTCGGCAGCCGGTGCGAGGTTCCCGCCACCTCGCCCACGGCCTCCTCGGCCAGGGCGACCAGGTCGCGGTCGAAGAGGATCGGCTCGATCCGCCAGATTCGATCCCACTCGACCTCGACGTCCTCCTCCGCCGCGAAGCGCTCGCTCGCTGCCCGCGCTTCGGCGAGCATCGAGGCCAGGCGGCCCGCGTCGAGATGGCGCTGGTCCAGCAGGCACTCGGCGGTCTCGACGACCGACGTGACGATCCCGGGCCGCGTCACCACGCCGCCCATCGTGCAGACGGCCCCCTGGCCGGTCCGGGTCGCGATCTCGCGAACCTCGAGCGCGAGCTTGGCGGCCGCGCCGAGTGCGTCTCGCCGCCGATCCATCGGCGTCGAGCCGGCGTGGGCAGCCTGACCCCGGAAGGTGATCTCGTGGCGCTCGACGCCGAACGTGCCGAGGACCACGCCGAGCGGGAGGTCGAGGCCCTCCAGCACCGGTCCCTGCTCGATGTGGAGCTCGAGGTACGCGGCCGCTCCCGCCAGCTGCCGGCGGGCCTCCAGCGCGCGGTCGAGGTCGACCCCGTGGCCGGCGAGGGCGTCTGGCAGCGCGATGCCGTCCCCGTCCCGCCGCTCGCGGAGCTCCTCCACGTCCGCCATCGAGCCGGCGGCGGCCGACGAGCCGAAGAGCGAGCGCCCGAAGCGGGCGCCCTCCTCGTCGGCCCAGTTGACGAGGCGCACGGTCAGCGGCGGCTCACCCTCCGAGGCGAGGCGCCTCAGCACCTCGGCCCCGGCGACGAGGTTGAGGCAGCCGTCGAGCCAGCCGCCGTTCGGCACCGAGTCGATGTGCCCGCCGATCAGCAGGACCCGGTCCGAGTGCCCCCGGAGGGTGAACCACTGATTCCCGGCCTCGTCGGTCTCCTCCTCTAGGCCGGAGCCCTCGAGGAGTCCGCCGAGCCATCGGCGCGCCCGTGCCCACGTGTCCGTCCACGCGACCCTCTGCGCGCCGGCCTCGTCGCCCGTCAGCTGCTGGAGGGCGCGCAACTCGGCGACGGTGCGGGAGGGGTCGAGTCCCACGGCGAGCGAGCTTACTGTGGTAAGCAATGGCGATGGCGAGCGTCCCTGCCCTCGAGCGCCACCGGGGCATCCGGGTCGGCGCATCACGCGCGGGCGGCGCGCTCCGACGGGTTGGCACCTTCGTCGCCGTGCTCGCCGCGCTCTGCGGCCTCTGGGAGGGCTACAAGTGGCTCTGGGAGTGGGCCGGATGGACGTGGCCCTTCACCGTCGACGACGTGACGATGCCGCACCTGCACGACATCCTCGCGGCCTTTGCCGAGCCGACCACCACCGGCGGACCGGTGCTGATCGACTCGCTGCTCCATGCGGCGTGGTTCACCGCGAAGGAGGCGCTCGCCGGCTTCGTGCTCGGCGCGCTGATCGGCTTCGGGCTCGCGGTCGTCCTTGCACACTCGCGTCTGCTCGAGCGCGGGCTGCTGCCGTACATCGTCGCCTCGCAGACGGTGCCGATCCTCGCGATCGCGCCGATGGTCGTCGTCGGCCTGGGCTCGAAGGGGCTCGAGGGCTGGAAGGCGGTCGCGATCCTCGCGGCGTACCTGACCTTCTTCCCGGTCGCGATCAACGCCCTGCGCGGCCTCCACTCCGTCGACGCCCGGGCCCTCGAGCTGATGAACTCCTACGCGGCGAGCCGCTGGAAGGTGCTCTGGCGCCTGCGTGTGCCCGCCTCGCTGCCGTTCATCTTCACCGCGCTCAAGATCTCCGCGACCGCGAGCGTGATCGGAGCGATCATCGGGGAGACCCCCGCGTCGATCCAGGACGGCCTCGGCGGCGCGATCGTCAACTTCAACCAGTACTACTCGCTCCAGCCCACGTTCCTGTGGGCGACCAACATCGTCGCCGCCGGTCTTGGGATCTCGATCTTCGCGCTCGTCGCCCTGACCGAGCGCGTCGTCCTGCGGCGCGCCCCGGAGAACGTCGCGTGAGCGTGCCCGGGCGGGTCGTCTCGATCTCGGGCCTCACCAAGTCCTTCAAGACGGGTGTGACCGCGCTCCAGGAGATCGATCTCGACATCCGGCCCGGCGAGTTCGTCTCGCTGATCGGGCCGTCGGGCTGCGGCAAGTCGACGCTGCTTCGCATCGTCGGCGACCTCGTCCAGCCGACCTCGGGCACCGTGCTGGTCAACGGCAAGACCGCGCACCGTGCGCGGCTCGATCACGACTACGGGATCGTCTTCCAGGACTCCGTCCTCTACGACTGGCGCACCGTCTCGCGAAACGTCTCGCTGCCGCTCGAGATGCTCGGCTGGAGCCGCGCCCGCCGCAAGGAGCGCGTCCGCGAGATGCTCGAGCTCGTCGAGCTGACCGGCTTCGAGTCGAACCGCCCCTGGCAGCTCTCGGGGGGAATGCAGCAGCGGGTCTCGATCGCTCGAGCGCTCTCGTTCGACCCGGCGCTCCTGCTGATGGACGAGCCGTTCGGCGCCCTCGACGAAATGACCCGCGAGCGGCTGAACATGGAGCTCCTGCGGATCTGGGAGAAGGCGGCCAGCACGATCGTCTTCGTCACCCACTCGATCCCCGAGGCGGTCTTCCTCTCGACGCGGGTCGTCGTCATGTCGGCTCGCCCGGGCCGGATCGCCGACGTCGTCGCCGTCGACCTCCCGCAGCCGCGTGGCGCCGAGACGCGGGAGCAGCCCCGGTTCTTCGAGCTCGTGACCGCGGTGCGGGAGGCGCTCGCGGCAGGGGGACGCGGGCAGCCAGCGCCGACGCTGCCGGCCGGGACTGAGGAGCGCTACTGAGCAGCACGGTCGTGGAGCCCGTTCCGCCCGGCGTCGTCCGCGCGATCGGCGGCCGCTTCGTCGACTGGCTTCCGGCCCTCGCGGTCTTCGCGCTCGGCCTCGCCCTCTGGCAGGGGCTGACGACCGCGTTCAACGTCCAGACATTCCTCCTGCCGAAGCCGACCGACATCGCTACCGCGTTCTGGAACGACCGCGGAACTCTCTGGGACTACGGCCTGTACACGTTGAAGGAGGCCGCGGGCGGATTTGCGATGGGCTGCTCGGCAGGGATCCTCGTAGCCTTGCTCCTCGCCCGCTTCCGCGGGCTCGGTCTCGCGCTCCTCCCGTTCGCGATCGCCGCCAACGCGATCCCGATCATCGCCTTCGCCCCGATCACGAACAACTGGTTCGGCCTCCTGAACCCGGTCTCGAAGATGGTGATCGCCGCCGTCCTCTGCTTCTTCCCGACGATGATCAACACGCTTCGCGGACTGACGTCGGTGCACCCCTCGTCGATCGAGCTGATGCGCTCCTACGGCGGCGGCGAGCTGGCCGTGTTCCGCCGCGTGCGGATCCCGAACGCGCTTCCCTTCATGTTCACCGGGCTGAAGGTCTCGGCGGTGCTCTCGATGATCGGCGCGATCGTCGGCGAGTACTTCGGCGGCCCGACGAACGCGCTCGGGGTCAGCATCCTGAACGATTCCCAGCTGTTCGACTTCCCGCGCGCGTGGGCGGGAATCATGCTGGCGAGCGCGTTCGGGATCGCCTTCTACGCGGCGGTCTCGGTGGCCGAGCGCCTGACGACGAGCTGGCACCCGTCGGCTCGGACCTTTCGCTCCGAGTGAGTGGAGGTCAGAATGGCAGGTAGGCGGCGCTCGGGACGCGAGCGTCGCGAGAAACCGAAAGGGGTGGGTGGATGAAGCGGAACCACTGGGTCGTCGCAGCGCTGGCGCTGGTCGCGGCGGGGCTCGCCGCGTGGGGCGCGGTCGCGGCGACCGCGGCGTCGAAGCGCTCCGAGGCGACCAAGGTGACCCTGCAGCTGAAGTGGGTCACGCAGGCGCAGTTCGCGGGCTACTACGCGGCCTCGGCCAAGGGCTTCTACAAGCAGGCCGGCCTCGACGTCAAGATCAAGGTGGGCGGCCCGAGCATCACGCCCGAGCTCGTCGTCGCCGGCAAGCAGGCCGAGTTCGGCATCGACTGGCTGCCGGCGCTTCTCGCTGCCCGAGACAAGGGCGGCGACCTCGTCAACGTCGCGCAGGTGTTCACACGGAGCGGCATGACCGAGCTGACGTGGCGTGACAGCGGCATCACCTCGATCGCGAAGATGCGCGGCAAGAAGGTCGGGGTCTGGTGCTGCGGGAACGAGAACGAGCTCTACGCGGCGCTCGTCAAGAACGGGATCGACCCGAAGAACCCCAAGGACATCACGATCGTCAACCAGCCGTTCAACATGGACCTGCTCCTCCAGCGGCAGGTCGACGCCGCCGCGGCGATGACCTACAACGAGCTGGCGCAGGTGCTCGAGACCAAGAACCCGAAGACCGGCCAGCTCTACACGCTCAAGGACCTGAACGTGATCACGATGGAGAAGGCCGGGACGGGCATGCTCGAGGACGGGATCTTCGTCCGGGGCGACTGGCTGAAGGACAAGGCCAACCAGGAGACGACGCGGAAGTTCCTCGAGGCCTCGTTCAGGGGCTGGGTCTACTGCCGCGACCACCGCGTCGAGTGCACGACCATCGTCCTGAAGAACGGCTCCCTGCTCGGCAAGGGCCATCAGACGTGGCAGATGAACGAGATCAACGCTCTCATCTGGCCCGTCAAGCAGGGCGTCGGCGTGATGGACAAGGCCGCGTACGCCCGCACCGCCAAGATCGCCAAGCAGTTCGGGGTGATCAAGAAGGCCGCCTCGGGTGCCTATGTCGACACGTACGCGAAGCAGGCGGTGGCCCGGCTGAAGCAGCAGGGCGTGGACGTGAACGGCACCAAGTGGAAGAAGGCCGTCGTGAAGGTGACGGCCGGGGGGAAGTAGGGACCCGCGCAGACACTTGGGCCCGCGCAGACCCTTGGGGCCGCCGCCTTGCGGC
>JACDAS010000304.1 GCA_013695295.1 Actinomycetota bacterium
GGAAGAAGCGATCCGGGAACTCCTCGGCGAACGGGAGCACGTCGGTGTACTTCGAGAGGTCGGCCGAGAGCACGACCACGTCGTCCCGCCGCCTGCCGAGGGCGAGGAGGGCTGCGGCAAACGGCGCGTCGACCTGCACCGGCGCGAGGACGCTCACGGCTCGATCCTCACGACGACGTCGCCGACGTTGACGACGTCGCCCTCCTTGACGAGCACTTCGCGGACGGTGCCGGCCGTGCCCGCCTCGACCTCGTAGTTCGCCTTCTCGGATTCGATCTCGACGACGATCTCCGAGCCGGCGACGACCTGCCCGGGCGAGACGTGAACCTGGACGATGTCGACCTCAACCGTGGACATTCCCAGCTTCGGGATCTGCACGTCGATCACGGGCGTGCCTCCTCTCTCAGCGTTTGACGCACGGCGGTCGCGAGCTGGGCGCGCGACGGCAGCACCGCGCGCTCGAGGTCGACGGCGAACGGAACGACCGCGTCGGCGCGGGTGACGCGCCGCGGCGGGGCGACGAGGGGCAGCTCCTCGGCCGCGGTGGCGACGATCTCCGCCGCGAAGCCGCAGGAGCGGTTCGCATCGTCGTAGACGACGAGTCTGCCCGTGCGGGAAATCGACTCCGCGAGGAGCTCCCAGTCGAATGGGTACAGGGTGCGCGGATCGAACACCTCGACCGAGATCTCGCCCGCGACCTCTTCGGCGAGCGCGAGCGCGTCGTGTACGAGATGCCCGACGGCGACGACCGTGACGTCGGTCCCCTCGCGGTGGATACGCCCCGAGCCGAGCGGCACGACGTAGGGATCGTCGGGTACCTCGTCGCGGACGCCGAGCACGGCCGCGGGGGCGAACACGACGACCGGGTCGTCGTCGCGGATGGCGGCGGCGAAGAGGCCGTACGCGTCGTGGGCGGTCGCAGGGAGCACCGTCTTGACGCCCGCGTGGACGAAGTACGAGTACGGGTTGTCGGAGTGCTGGCCTGCGAGGCCGAGCCGGGCGCCGGAGCCGGGGACGAGATAGGTGACAGGCACCGACGCCTGGCCGCCCGTCATCAGCCGGAGCTTGTGCGCCTGATCCACGATCTGCTCGAACGCGATGAACAGGAGCGCCGGTATCTGGAACTCGATGACAGCTCGACGGCCGACGAGCGCCGCGCCGGTGGCGAAGCCTGTGAACGCCTGTTCCGAGATGGGCGTGTCGAGGACGCGCTCCTCGCCGAACTCGGCAGCCAGGCCGCGAGAGACGCCGCGCAACGACTCCCGCACGTCCTCGCCGATCACGAAGACCGCCTCATCGTTCGCCAGCTCGTCCCGCAACGCTTTCGCGAGCGCCGCCTGGTAGCGGAGCATCGTCACCGGGCCACGCCCCGCCGCGGCTCGAGAGCTGCGTAGTTGAAGGCGAGTGCGTCCTCGGCAAGGGGGCGCTCGCTCGCGCGGGCGAAGGCGAGGCTCTCGTCGAGCAGCGCCTCGACCTCCTGGTCGATCGCCGCCCGCTCGGCCGGCTCGAGCCTCGCGCCCGCGAGCTCCAGCGGGTCGCGCTCACGCCAGTGCGCGATCTCCTCGTCGGTGCGGTAGCCGAGCTTCATCGTCCGCTCGGCTGTGTGGTGGCCGAAGAAGCGGTACGTGCGGCATTCGACGAAGCTCGGCCCTTCGCCGGCGCGGGCGCGCGCAACTGCGCGACCGGCGCTCACGGCGACGGCCTCGACGTCCATGCCGTCCACCGCCTCGGCCGGCATCCCGTACGAGGCCGCTCGATCGACCATCGAGCCCGCCGTCGAATGCTCGGCGGAGAGCGTGACCGCATAGCCGTTGTTCTCGCAAATGAAGACGAGCGGCAGTCGCCAGAGCGCGGCGAGGTTGAAGGTCTCGAGCAGGACGCCCTGATTGATGCCCCCGTCGCCGAAGAACGTGACGGCAATGCGGTCGGTGCCCGCCTCGCGGAACGCCCAGGCGGCGCCAGCGGCGTGAGGTGCGCCCGCGGCGACGATCCCGTTGGCACCCAGGACGCCGATGCTGAGGTCGGCGATGTGCATCGAGCCACCCCGGGCCCGGTTCAGCCCGTCGACTCGGCCGAGCAGCTCTGCGAACATCCGCGAGACGTCGGCTCCCTTCGCGATCAGGTGCCCGTGCCCGCGGTGGGTGCTCGTGATCGCGTCGTCGCGCCGGAGCACGGAGCAGACGCCGGTCGCCACCGCCTCCTGGCCGACGTACTCGTGGGTGACGCCTGCGATCTCGTTCGCGTTCACCAGGTCGACCGTCCGCTCCTCGAAGCGCCGGATCACCCGCATCGTGCGATACAGCTCCTTCATGCCGGCACGGGGTCGAGGGGCGTCTCACCGCGCAGGATGCGGAGGACGTCTGCGAGAGGCCGCTTGCGAACCTCGGCGAGAGCCTCCTCCGTGTAGGCGGCCGAGTGCGGTGTCAGGACTGCCGTCTCGCACGCGCGCAACGGATGGTCCTCGGGCAGCGGCTGCGTCTCGAAGACATCGATGCCGGCTCCGGCGAGCCGGCCCGACCGGAGGGCCGCAGCAAGAGCCGCTCCGTCCACGATCGGCCCTCGGCTCGTGTTCACCAGGATCGAGCCGGACCGCATCAGCGCAAGCTCGCGCTCACCGACGGAGCCGCGGGTCTCTGCGGTGAGCGGCGTGTGGACCGAGACGAGGTGCGCCTGGCGGAAGAGGTCGTCGCGCTCGACGAGATCGACGTCGGCGTCGGTCACGAACGGGTCGTGCGCGATCACGCGCGTCCCGAGCGCGCGCGCCCGGGTCGCGACGGCGCGCGCGATGCGGCCGTAGCCGAGCAGGCCGAGCACGCTTCCGCGGAGGCGCTGCATCCGACCGAGATCCGCGTAGCTGGGCCAGGCGCCCGAGCGAACGGCGCGATCGGAGAGCGCCACCTTGCGTGCGACGCAGAGGAGGAGCGCCAGCGTGTGGTCGGAGACGTCGTCGATCCCGTAGTCGGGCACGTAGACGACCTCGATCTCCCGCGCGCGCGCGGCCGCGACATCGATGTTGTCGTAGCCGGTACCGCAGCGTGCGAGCACACGGCAGCCGTCGAGCCGAGCGACCTGCTCCACTGGGAGCTTCGCGTAGTAGACGAAGACCGCCGCCGCGCCGGCTGCCGCGGCCGCGAGGTCGTCGGGGTCGTGCCCCGCTAGCTCGACCAGCTCGTGGCCCGCGTCGGCAATCGCGCGCCGGTCTTCGTCGTCGAAGGGAAAGCGGTCGCTGTCGGTGAGGAGGAGCTTCACGAGCCGCTCCTGCGCACGACAGCGCCCTCGCGATCACGCACACCGGGAAGCAGTTCGAGTCCGAGCCCGGGACGATCTGAGATCTGGATGCCGCCGCCCACGATAACCGGCACGTCGGTCACGACGTCGTGGTACCACCCGGCGAGGAAACCGCGCACGGTCTCCATCACCTTTGCGTTCGCGGTGTGCGCGCAGAGCTGAAGCGCGGCGGCGAGCGCAACCGGACCCACGCAGTCGTGGGGAACGAGGGGAAGGTGGTAGGCGTCGGCAAGGTCGGCAATCTTGCGCGCTTCGGAGAGACCGCCCGTCCAGACGACATCCACCATCACGAGGTGCGCCGCCTCCGCCTCGAGGATGTCGCGGTAGGCGCTCCGACCGATCAGCCGCTCGCTGACCGCCTGCGGCACGCGCGTCTCGCGTACGAGCCGGGCGAGGTCCCGCGCGCTCGCCGGCTGCATGATGTCCTCGACCCACGCCACCTCGAACGGCTCGAGGGCGCGGCAGATGCGAAGCGCAGCGTTCAGATCCCAGCGTGAGTGACCCTCGACCATGACATCCATCCGCGGGCCTACGCGCTCCCGGATCTCCTCGATGCAGCGAAGACCCGCGCTGAGCGACGCAGGCGTGAGATCGTGACCAACGAGACCCATCGCCGACCAGCCCCCCGGGCCGGTGCCAAGCTCGCTCTCGATCTGCGGCGCGTACCTGTCCCAGGGCCACACCTTCATCGCCGCGACGCCCCCTTCGAGGAGTTCCTCGGCCAGATCGCCCGGCCGCGTCAGCATGGAGGTCGCGTCATCGAAGCCGCCCGCGTCAACGCACGTGTTGTAGACGCGGATCTCGTCGCGCGCCCGCCCACCGAGCAGCTCCGCGACCGAGAGTCCCGTCCGCTTCCCCTGCAGATCCCAGAGCGCGATGTCGAGGGCCGAAAACGCTCGCATCTCAGCCCCGGCCCAGCCGTAGAAGCTCGCACGGGAGAACAGCGTCTCAGCGATCATTCCGATTCGAGCGGCGTCCGTTCCCAGCAGAAGCGGCGCGGCCATGTCGTGGATCACCGCCTCCACCGCCGTCGGCAGGTAGTACGTCTCGCCGAGCCCGACCAGGCCGTCCTCGTCCGCGACCTCCACCCAGAGGGCGTTCGGCTGCTCCAGCAGCCGTACCGTCCCGATCCACGCGATCCGGCTCATAACAGGGAGCCACCGTTCACCCGCAGGACGTGGCCCGTGACGAAAGTCGAGAGCGGGCTGAGCAGGAAGACGCAGCCGCCCGCGATCTCGTGCGGTTGTCCCAGCCGGTTGAACAGCGTGCGCGCGCCCGTCGCCGCCTTCTGCTCCGGCGATGCCGCCCCGAGCGCGGGTGTGTCGGTAGGCCCCGGAGAGATGGCGTTCACGCGCACGCCGTGGGGCGACACCTCACGCGCGAGAGACTTCGTCATTGCGATCACGCCCCCCTTGGCGGCGGCATAGTGCGCCGCGGGGCTGATGCTGCCGTATTCGCCCGCGGTCGAGGCGAAGTTGACGACCGAGCCGCGGCCACGAGCGATCATCCCGGGGAGAACGGCGCGGCAGGCGGAGAAGGCGGTGCCGAGATTCCCGGTCACCGTCGCCGCCCACGTCTCCGGCGTCACCTCGTTCCACGCCTGCGGGGCCCACAGGCCCGCGCAGTTCACGATCCCGTCCACAGGCCCGAGCTCCGACTCGACCCAGCCGTGGAAGCCTTCGAACCCACCCCAGTCGGCGACATCGACCGCGCGTCCAACAGCGCCGACCTCCGCGCAGAGCGTGGCGACGCGACCCTCGTCGAGGTCGGTTGCGGCGAGCCGGGCGCCCGCCGCGACGAGCATTCGGGCGATCGTGCTGCCGATCCCCCCGGTCGCGCCGGTCAGGATCACCGTCTGCCCTTCGAGCAGCGGCCCCGGCCCTGCCGCCGCCATCGCTGCGACCTCGTCACTCAAGGTGACCTCCGATCTGCTCGATCTGCCCGAGCCGCTGCTCCCAGCCGGCCTCATGCACGTTGAGATACGCGGCCGGATCGTAGGGATGCTCCAGGGCGATCTCGTCGACGAGCTCGAGCCCGATCCCCGGCGCTTCCGGAAGCGACAGCTCGCCGGTCTCCGGGTCGATCGCCGGGCACCAGGTCACGAGCTCGTGGGTCCAGGGCTCGTTGAACGGATCGAAGTGCTCCTGGATCAGGAAGTTGGGCACGAATGCAGCGAGCTGGAGGCAGACAGCCGTCGCCACGGGGCCACCGCTCTGATGCGGCGCGATCCAGGCGCCTGCGGCCTCGGCGAGGCGCGCAACGGTCAGCGTCGGCCCGATCCCCCCGAGCGACATCGGCTCCGGCTGCCAGATGCCGACGCCTTCCTCCCGCGCCAGCGTGAAGAACTGCCCGACGAGATGGAACGTCTCCCCGGTCGCGACGCGGAGGCTCGTACCGCGCGCCACCTCCGCCGTGGGCGCCTCCCGCTCGCGGGTCGTCGGCTCCTCCCACCAGTAGACGTCGAGCCGCTCGAAGAGACGGGCGATACGCGCCGACTCGGCGGCGTTGAACCGTGCATGGACGTCGATGAGAATCGGGAACGCCGGACCGAGGTGGCCGCGGAGGGCGGACACGATGTCCACCGCAAGCGCAAGGTCGGTCGCTTCTGCAAAACCCGCGGCCGTGCCGAACGGGTCGAGCTTGAGCGCCCGCAGGCCAGTCGCGAGCACGCGCTCGCTTGCCTCGACGAACGCCTCAGGCGTCCGCTCCGTCCGGTACCAGCCGTTCGCGTAGCCGAGCACGGAGTCACGTACGCGCCCGCCGAGCAGCGCGTGGACGGGAACGCCGAGCGACTTGCCGAGGATGTCCCAGCAGGCGATCTCGATCGCGGCGACTGCGGTCTTGTGGATGTGACCGCCGTCGTTCGAGACGCTCTCCGTCAGCCGGTTCGCGAGCGCGGTGACGTCGCGCGGGTCCTGGCCGACAGCGAGATGCTCGAGTTCGCGGACCGCCGTCTCGATCGTGCGCACGAACCCGTTGAGTGTGCCCTCACCGAGCCCCGTGGGGCCCTCGTCGGTGTGGACACGGACGAAGAGCCAGTTCTTCCAGCCGGCGCCGACGGGGATGGTCTCGATCCGCGTGATCCTCACCGCGTCACCGCCTGTCGCCCCGGCAGCGTCGCAAGCGCGACGGTCCCCAGGATGACGAGGCCGTAGATGATCTGGAGCGCGGCCGTGTTCAGGTTGAGAATCGGCAGCAGCCCGGCGAGCACGGTCAAGATGAGCGCGCCGGCCACGGTGCCGAGGTAATGGCCCGAGCCGCCGAGGATCGACGCGCCTCCGATCGCGACCGCGGCGACGGACGAGAAGAGGAACGGGTCCCCCATCCCGAGGTAGGCCTGCCCTGTGTAGCCGGTCAGGAGGATCCCAGCGAAAGCCGCGGTGATCCCGCAGATCACGTACGTGATGACGGTCACGCGTCCGACGGCGATCCCGGAGAAGAGCGCCACGGTTCGATTCGTGCCGAGCGCGTACAACTGGCGGCCGAAGATGGTCCAGGTGAGGACGATCGTCGCGAGCGCTGCAAGCGCCGCCCAGACGAGCGTGTTCACCGGTACCGGGCCGAGGCGACCCGTGGCGAGGTACTCGACGTGCGACGGCGCGGCCGCGGTCGGAGACCCGTTCGTGTAGACGAGCAGGCCGCCTGCGAGGATCACGTTCATTCCCAGGGTCATGACGATCGGGTTGACACCGAGCACCGAGATACCGAGGCCGTTCGCGAGCCCCACAAGCGCGCCAAGCGCGAGCACGAGCGGAATCGCCCAGGCCAGCGGCGCGTTGCTGCCGTTGGCAAAGAGGGTCAGCAGGATCGCGGCGCCGTTCAGCGTCCACGGCACGGAGAGGTCGATGCCGCCGGCGAGAATCACGAATCCCTGTCCGAGCGCGACGATGCCGATGAAGGACGCCTGGACGAGCAGGAGACGGACGTTGTTCTCGCTCGCGAAGCCGGTCGAGAACGCGCTCGTGGTGAGGAAAAGCCCGAGCGCACCGGCATACGCGAGCAGGATGGGACGGTTCGAGAGCACGCGACGAAGCAGCTCCGATCTCACCGGTACGCCCTCCTGCGCGCGACCAGGTCGGTGATCGAGTTCGCAAGCACCGCGAGAATCAGCAGCCCTCCCGTCACGATCGGAGCGTAGAAGGACGAGATGCTGAGAACGAAGATCACGCTGGCGATCAGCGTGAGGATGAATGCTCCCGCGACCGTGCCGCCGAGGCCGCCGCGGCCGCCGAAGAGGCTCGTCCCGCCGATCACCACGGCGGCGACGGAGTTGAGGATGAAGTCGTTACCGACGGTTGGCGAGCCGGAAGCCGTCTGCGTGATCAGGAACAGCGCCGCAAGCGCGGCAAAGAGGCCCGAAAGAGCGTAGGCGGCGATCGTGACACGAGCAGTCGGGACGCCCGAGAGGTACGCGGCCGTCTCGCTCGAGCCGACGGCGCGGATCGAGACGCCGAGTCGGGTTCGCCGGAACCACACCCAGAGACCGATGAGCACGATCACGAGCCACGTCGAGACGGAGAGGCCGACCCAGGCGTTGTTGACGGCGCCGACGTACGACTCGGGCACGATACCTCCCTCGGTCGGTAGCACCCAGAACGCGGCGCCGCTCCAGATCGACCACGTGGCGAGGGTGACGATGAACGGCTGGAGGCGCAGGTGCGCGATCAGGAAGCCGTTGACAGCGCCGGCGCCGAGGCCGATCAGGACGAGCAGCGCGATCCAGACCGCCATCGTCGAGCCGCCCTCACCGAAGCGGGTCGCCGCGAGAGCGGTCGAGAAGCTGAGGATGCCCCCGACCGAGAGATCGATCCCGCCGAGGAGGATGACGATCGTCTGCCCGGCCGCGACGAGGAGCAGCGTCAGCGTGGCCGCCGTCTGGATGTTCAGCTCCTCGCGTGAGAAGACCCCCTCCTGGAGCGAGCCGTAGATCGCGACGAGGACGATCAGGATCAGATACGGGATCCCGATCGGCGCCACCCGGAGCGCCACCTCCCCCGCCGAGCGGCGACGCGCAAGCACGACCGGTTGCTGTGGGACCCCGGGCGCCTCGGCCTCCACGGTCACGCGGCCTCTGCCCCGTGCCGGATCGAGGCCCGGACGATCTGCTCCTCGCTGATCTCGGTGCCGGTCAGCACCTCCGTCACGCGGCCGTCGCTCATCACGCTGACCCGGTCCGCGACGTTCACGAGCTCCTGGAGGTCGGTCGAGAAGAAAAGAATCGCGTACCCCTCGCCCGCGAGATCTCGCATCAGCTGGAAGATCTCGCCCTTCGTGCCGACGTCGACGCCGCGCGTGAGGTCGTAGAGCAGGAGCACCTTCGCCTGCGTGAGCAGGAGCTTCGCGATCACGACCTTCTGCTGGTTGCCGCCGGAGAGGCTGCCCACGGGCTGCTCAGGGCTCGCGAGGACGATATTGAGCTGACGGATCGCCTCGGCGACGAGCGCCCGCTCCTGGCGCAGGTCGAGAACGCCGAGGCGTGCGAAACGCCGGGCGACCGCGAGCGTGATGTTCTCGCGCACGCTCTTCGGCAGGAGCAGCCCCTGGTTCTGTCTGTCCTCCGGCACGAGCGCGAGGCCGATGCCGGCGCGGAGCGCGGCGCGCGGGCTCGTCAGCCGCACCGGCCGCCCCGAGAGCAGGACCTCGCCGTGCGGGCGAAGCACGCCGAAGAGGGAAAGGAAGAGCTCGAGCTGACCCTGCCCCTGGAGCCCGCCGACGCCGTGAATCTCGCCCTCGCGCAGCTCGAGGTCGACACCCTGAAGCCGGTGGCCGAAGCGGAGATCGCGTACCTGGAGCGCGACGTTCGCCGTCGCCGTGCCCGTCTTCTCCGGATAGAGACGCTCCAGCCGCCGGCCGAGCATGAGTGAGACGATCTCGTCCTCGGTCGCGGCCGCGGCCTCGCGGGTGCCGACGTTCTTCCCGTTCCGGAAAACGGTCACACGATCGGCGAGCCCGCGCACCTCGGCGAGCCGGTGCGAGATATAGATCACGACCATCCCCTCGTCCGCGAGACGGCGCGCAAGGCCCACCAGCCACGTCACCTCGCGCGGCGAGAGCGCCGACGTCGCCTCGTCGAGAACGAGCACGCGCGGCTCTGCGGAGATCGACTTCGCGACCTCGACGAGCTGCCGCTCCGCGACGGAAAGGCCGCGCACCTCACGGTCAACGTCGATCGGCGGAAAGTCCAGCCGCCGGAAAAGTTCGCGAGTGCGGCGGCGAAGCGCAGCGCGCGAGATCGTGCCGAGCGGCGTCAGCGGCTCGCGCCTGAACCAGACGTTCTCCGCGACCGTCAGGTCGGGCACGAGCGAGAGCTCCTGGAAGACGGCCGCGATCCCCGCGCGCCGCGCCTCGAGCGGGCTGCGCCCGTGGAGCGGCTCACCGAAGAGGCTCAGCTCGCCGGCGTCACGTTGCACCGCGCCGGTGAGGATCTTGATGAAGGTGCTCTTGCCGGCGCCGTTCTCGCCGAGCAGCGCGTGGACCTCGCCCGCGTCGGCCGCGAACGA